>SMWY01000136.1 GCA_004356555.1 Candidatus Dadabacteria bacterium | reverse complement strand
TACTGAAATCATTGGTGGAGCCGAAGGGGATCGAACCCTCGACCTCATGAATGCCATTCATGCGCTCTCCCAGCTGAGCTACGGCCCCACGAATGCGTATTAATTTAAGCCCGGATTAATTTAAAGTCAAATAAAATGATGTATAATTCCTAGTTCAAAATCTTCTGATAATACCTTGTCTAATAAGGAGATATATATGAGTGTAGTCAATGTAGGTTTGATCGGCGCCGGAACTGTAGGTTGTGGTGTAATAAAAGTACTTAATCAAAATAAAGAGATAATTAAGAACAGAACCGGCATAACTATTAACTTAAAGAGGATTGCCGACAATGATCCAGAGCGGAAAAGGCCCGTCAGGCTCCCAAAAAAGAAACTAACCAGAGACGCCTGGGAATTAATTAATGATGACTCGATTGACATCATTATTGAGCTTGTTGGAGGCACAACAATAGCCAAGGACTTTGTCATGGGAGCTATTAAAAGGGGTAAACACGTGGTTACGGCAAACAAAGCTCTTTTAGCCCATTATGGAAAAACTATTTTCGGGGAAGCCGCAAAACAAGGAGTAGACGTCGGTTTTGAGGCCAGCGTAGGGGGCGGTATACCAATTATAAAATCCACTCAGGAAAGCTACGCCGCAAATAATATCCTCTCGATTCACGGAATAATGAACGGGACTTCAAACTATATACTCTCCACAATGACGGAGCACGGGTACGAATTTGAGGATGCATTAAAAGAAGCGCAGGAAAAAGGGTACGCCGAAGCCGATCCTTCATTTGATATTGATGGCATAGACGCTGCACATAAACTTTCTATTCTCATCATGCTATCGTTCGGAACTTTTTTGAACTTCGATAAAATTCATGTAGAGGGTATTAGGGATATTACATCCCTTGACATCGCTTATGCAGATGAGCTTGGATATAAAATCAAGCTTCTGGCAATCGCGAAATCAAGGGACAACGGTCTTGAAGCAGGTGTCTATCCTACGCTTGTAAAAAAAGGCACACAGCTTGCAGACGTTTCTGAAGCTTTTAACGCGATTTATGTAGTAGGGGATGCGGTAGGACCTACCATGCTCTACGGAATGGGCGCTGGCATGATGCCCACAGCAAGCGCAGTCGTAAGTGATGTACTGCAGATCGCCAAACACCTAAGCTTAGGGAACACTCATCGCTCGACACCTCGTCCATACGGGAGTAAAAACAATTCATCGCTCATAAAAATGAGTGATATAACAACAAAATACTATCTACGGTTTCAAGCTGCTGACATACCAGGAATATTAGGAAACATCACAAGCTGTTTAGGGAAACATGATATAAGCATAGAATCTGTGATTCAGAAAAGCAGACACCTTGGAGGAGGCGATGTGCCAATTGTAATTATGACACATGAGGCACGAGAAAAAGATCTACTGTCCGCTCTCAGAAAAATTAGCAGATTCAAAGCGATAACGGGAAAAACCAACTTTATCAGAATAGAAGAACTTTAGGTGGGCCTTCATGACAGACAAGGTAGCCAGGAAAAAGAAGGTCAATTATAAAGAAATATTTGATGCATTCCCTGAAAGTATAATTATTATTGATAAAAATTTTTTGATACTGGATATGAATGATAATGCTGAAACCACCTTTAGAATCTCAAGACAAAAAGCACAGGGAAGAGCCACAAATTTATTCATGCCCATTGAGATGGAGCAATTAGCCAAAAGAGCCCTTCTGGAAGAACGGACAATTGTTGGAGACGAAACAAATCCCACTCTAAGAAGTGGAGATAAAATTTCCATTCAGGCAATAGCATCACCCTTATTTACCACTAAGGGCAATATTAAAGGGGCCATATTGCAAATTAAGGACATGACAGCAACAAAATTCCTAAGCAGTAAGAGTATACAAGAAATATCAACTTTAAGATTTGAAACCCTCATGTCAGGACTTGCTCACGAACTCAAGAACCCTCTTAGCGGTATAAGAGGCGCGGCTCAATTGCTAGCAGAGGAAACTGAAAATATAGAGACGATAAAATGCGCAGAAATCATTACCAAGGAAGCAGATAGATTAAAATCGTTACTTGATTCCTTAAAACAACTCGAACCTTTTGCCGAGGAACTTCTAGAGCCATTGGATATCCACGACATTCTCATGGAAATCATATATCTTGAGTCACTGTCAGATACGAATAAAAATATTCAATATAAGCAAAATTATGATATCACCCTTCCTCTGATTCAAGGTGACAGGAACTCTCTTAAACAGGTCTTTTTAAACCTGATAAAGAATGCTTCCCAAGCTATAGAAGTTAAAGGTAAGATTGAAGTTTCTACAAGATGGATCACAGAGCATAAGCTAAAGGGACAAAAAGCAATTTCTGTAGAAATAGAAGATAATGGAAACGGAATAGCCAGAGAATCCCTGGAAAAAATCTTTAGTCCATTCTATACTACTAGGAAAGAAGGTTCCGGTCTGGGCTTATTTTTAGCATATCAGATAATAGCAAAACACGGAGGAGCAGTACTAGTAGAAAGTGAACTGGGAAAAGGCACTGTATTTAAAGTATATCTCCCGGTGTCTACGAATTAGTAATAGTTAAACAACTTTTAAAATCGAATTGGATCATTATGAAAAGAAAAATACTTGTTGTAGATGATGAAGAAAGTATAAGGTGGGTACTCGGCAAGTGCCTTGAAAAAGTGGGTTACGCTGTAGAATACGGAGAAAATGGTTCTCAGGGTATTGATAAAGCTTTATCTGGCGACTTCTCATCAATCATACTCGACATATCTATGCCCGATATGACCGGTTTTGAGGTATTGAATGAAATTAGGGCTAACGGCATAGATTCCCCTGTCATAATTATCACAGCTCAAAATACTGTGAGAAATGCTATCGAAGCCATGAAACAAGGAGCTTATGACTACATAGCCAAGCCCTTTGATCTGGATGAAGTAAAAATCACAGTTGAGAGAGCCATTGAAAATTACGAGAACTCGAAAAAACTAGACATTTTACGTGCTGAAAGTGAAGTTGATACGCTTCAGGATATGGTGGGGCAATCACAGGCAATGCTAAATATCTATAAAATGATCGGACGCGTAGCTGAGAGGGATATAACCGTACTTATAAGCGGCGAGAGCGGAACCGGAAAAGAATTGGTAGCCCAGGCAATTCATTCCAATAGCATGAGAAAAAATAAAAAACTTGTTGCCGTAAATATTGCCGCTATTCCAAAGGACCTTCTTGAAAGTGAGCTGTTCGGATATCAAAAGGGTGCTTTTACAGGCGCATCAATTTCAAGACAAGGCCGCTTTGAAGAGGCAGACGGGGGCACACTTCACCTGGACGAAATAGGAGACATACCATACGAACTGCAAACAAAGCTACTCCGTATACTAGAAGAAAAGAAACTCTACCGTTTAGGGAGTGAAAAACCCTCTCCCATAGATGTAAGGATAATAGCTTCTACTAATAAAGAGCTTGAGAAAGAGGTGGTAGATGGAAATTTCAGAGAGGATCTTTACTACAGACTAAATGCTATAACCATAAAAATACCGCCGCTAAGAGATAGATTAGAAGACATTATTCCACTCACTGAACATTTTTTGACCAAATACGTAAAGGAACTGAGCGTTGGCACAAGGACTCTATCTGATGAAGCGAAAGAAACTATTCTTGGCTATAGCTGGCCGGGAAACGTAAGAGAATTAGAGAACATTATTAAACGGATACTTGTACTGACTTCAGACACTATTATTACGAGAAAAACTCTCATAGATTCAGCCCCCCATCTTGAAGGTAAAATGAAAGGGGATCAGGAATCACTAGACCATCTGATAAGAAATGAACTTAATTACCTCCTCGATTCTAAAGATGAATCATCAAATAAAGTCTATGAAACAATAATAAAGAAGGTTGAAAAACCTCTTATTAAATTGGTTCTTGATATCACTAAGGGAAATAAAAAGAAAGCAGCTTTGATATTGGGAATAAATAGAAACACTCTTTCTAAAAAAATGGAGGATTTAGGATTTCAAGAAAAGGACAGGGAATAGCTAAAAATAAGTTATTCGGCTCCTTTTAGTTTCTCCATTCTCTCAAGCCCTTGCTTGGCAGCCTCCTGTTCAGCTTGCTTTTTGTTTCTACCCATCCCCTTTCCAAAAGACTTCCTTCCAAGCTTAACTTCAATATGGAAACATTTTTCATGGGGAGGGCCTTCTTCCAAAACTACTTTGTATTTGGGTACCTTCTTAAACTTCCTTTGGGCAACTTCCTGAAGTTTTGTCTTATAGTCTTTAAATATTTCCTCATCGCCGTTTAGACAATTATTTAATAGCTTGGTAATAACTCTATATACTTTCCTATATCCGCCGTCGATGAAAATAGCCCCAATTATCGCCTCAAAAGTACCCGATAAGTTGGACTCCCTTTCCCTACCTCCGGTATTCTCTTCACCCTTTCCAAGAAGCAACTGTTTATCGATCCTCAATTCAAGAGCAAAATGAGCAAAGTTCATCCTGCTTACAATAGAACTCCTCATCTTAGAAAGTTTGCCTTCCGTAGCATCCGGATAACGTTTAAATAAAACGTGGGCTACGATGAATCCTAGGACTGCGTCGCCAAAAAACTCAAGCCTCTCATTACTTTCTACCGAAGTTTCATTAGCATAAGAACTATGAGTGAGTGCAGTTTTAAGGAGTCCCCGATCTTTAAATTTATAATCGAGCTTTTTTTCAATCATGGATATAAAAAATTATCATTAAGCAGAGGGAAAATCAATACTCCATTCAAATCAAACAATTTAATTTTAGTTTTTCACTCATATATAATCTCTACTCGGACAACAAGAATTTATGAGAAATTTAATTAAAGTAAACAGAAAAACATTCGGTATAATATCAAGAAATATATATGATGAATAAAATTTAGTTTGAGGTGAATTATGACGAATAAAAATGTTATAGCAATTACAATGTTGCTGATATTTACTTTTCTCCATGTTTACAACTCCGGTGCGCAGGATGGGAAATTTGAGCAGCACACAATAAATGTGAGTGGAAGAGGAGAAATTTTTATCACTCCCGATGTAGCCAATATAAGTTTTTCCGTAGAGACGATGGCTGACACAGCATCTAAAGCTGCAAAAGATAACGCTGATAAAACTACTAAAGTATTAGAAACCCTAAAATCCCAAATTGGCAAAGACGATAAATTATCCACAACCGCTTACAACCTGTCCCCTGTATACGAATACAATAATCAAACTAAGAAGTCTGAGTTCAATGGCTATAGAGCTACAAATACAATCGTGGTAAAAACATATAACTTAAATAATATCGGGAAACTTATTGACTCTGCTTCAGAAGCCGGTTCAAACAATATACAAGGCTTGTCGTTTGACACAACAAAAAGAGATAAATATAGAAGAGAGGCTCTCGTAAAAGCTGTAGAAGATGCAAAAACTACAGCCGAGACGGTTGCAAATGCTTCGGGTGTAAAATTAATGAAGATATATCAAATCTCCCCTTCATATGACTACCCAATACCTGTCTATAGAGACTTTGCGGCAAGAAATAAAGCGACTTTCTCAGAGGCTGCTTCAACACCGATAGAAGCAGGAGAAATTTCAATAAAAGCTTCAGTCAACATGGTATTTGGAATAGAATAGCTCCTTAGCTCGTAGAAGCACATTCATTGCATGCACAGAGATTTCTTAGAAATTCAAATGTGTATATCCCGGTATCATGTTTATCATTCCAATGAAACTTATAAGCATAATGTCCTATAGGCTCTATTTCTAAGGGTTTTATCTGTGCTGATTTAACTCTGAGAGGTATTGTCTTTTTAAAAGGCAACTTTCCTGTATCGCTGTTTTTTCTAAGCTGCCTGCAAATTGCGCAGGGGCAATCCTGCCTTAAATCCTCATATAGATAAAGGCTCTCATGCCCATCTCCCCACACAATCATTAATGTGGTATCGCTAAATTCTGTTATTTCATTAGGCTTATATTTCAATATCTCGTCCCTGATAATTTTTTCATTAGTTTACCTAAATTTCATAGCTCTGGAATCATTGCCTGCTATTTGAAACAAATTTAAAGGTATTTCGTTGACAGAATTAACATGAAAACTGTATAATCCATATCTAATGGAAATGGACGTGGCAGCGACAGTTGCAGAGTGGATTCGGCAATCTAATAGAATTGTTGTTCTCACAGGTGAGGAACTATCTTCTGAATCAGGGCTGCCGGATTTATCAGGTCCGAGCTTAAACCCAAACATTAGGGACTTCCGTGAAAATAAAGAAGTAAGGGCTAAGTATTGGAAAAGGATTAAGGAGGTCTACCCTTCAATTATAAACGCTGAGCCGAGTCCTTCTCATCAGGCATTGGCGGAGCTTGAAATGATTGGGGGACTGGACTGTATTTTCACACAGACAACGGACGGTCTCCACCATAAGGCTGGAAGTTCTTCTGTTATTGAGTTAAATAGCTCTATATTGTGGGTTAACTGCACAAGTTGTGGAAAAGACTACTCATTAAATGAGATTTTAAGCATGATAGAAAAGGGGGAAGATGTCCCTAAATGTACTGAATGCGGAGGTGACCAGCTAAAACCCCCGATTTCTTTTCCCGGACAGCCACCTCCTCATTGGGAAGCCAGAGAAGCCTGGATTAGGCTTCATAAAGCAGATCTGTTTATTATAGTAGGAGCGTCACTGGAGCATGAGCCTGTGGCTTCTTATCCATATCTGGCTAGAGAAAGAAACATTAAAGTAGTTATAATAAGTGAGAATCAAAGCCCTGCTGATGACCACGTTGACGCCATGATTTATGGTAAACCTTCACAAGTGCTTACCTATATAGTAAGCAAAGTTAAAGAAGGCATTACAATTACTTAGCTTGTACCTTTTACAATCAATCTCAGTCGACAAGAATTATCTGGAATTAAGATACTAAGGAGAACAAATGGCTCAGGAAAAGTCAATTTCAGATGAAGTTACAAAATATGCATCAAATGTTGATAGAGATATTTATACCGTAAGCAACATCCCGGAAGAGGTTATTGCCGTAATTTTTGCTTATGTAAGCAGAAGCCCCAAGGGTTTTAGAGAAAATATAGGAACCGTAATCCAGGAAGAGCAGCTTGGACAAGAAAGGGCCGCGAAATTCCACGAAAAATGGGTCCTAAATTACGGCCATGCCTCCGTTGCCGAGCACGCATCCGTACACGTCGGTATTGAAAAAGTATCTCGCCTCTTTTCATCAATACTTGAGCTTTCAAACGAGTACATGTCTTTTACGGAATACTCTCAAAGATACCAAAGCCCGGCCAAGGGAGATTTTTTCACTCCCGAGGAACTGGATCAACACAGTTCACTGAAAAATAAATACATCCAACTTAACAACTATCAATACGATTTATATTTTGAATTGAACGGAAAGCTCTTTGAGTTCTTAAAAGACACCGTTCCAACACCAGAGGGAATAGAAGAACGTTTGCACCATCGAGCACTTGAGAAAATCGCTTTTGAGGATGCCAGGTACGCGCTTAATCTCGCGACCTATACCAATTTGGGTATGACTGCAAATGCAAGGGCTATAGAAGACTCTCTGACAAAGCTTTTATCGAGCAGATATCCCGAGGTAAGAAAAAGGGCTCAAGAAATAAAAGAGGAAGTGAGATTCTCTGTGCCCACTCTTGTAAAATACGCTAATGAAAATAAGTACATAACCGAAACGAGGGATATCATTGAAGGATTAACCAAGAAGATTATAGGTCAGAGTAGGGTCGAGACTTCCAATGAAACCTATGAAGTAAATCTGCTAAACTGGACCGGGAAAGACTCTCCTGATCCTGAGGCCGTAGCAATTGATACAATGGTTAAGGCAATACTATTTGAACATTTGGCCCTAGGTTATGAAGATATTGATAAAGATTTAAGCTCTAGTAGTCTTGAAGAAAAACTAGATATCCTCAAGAAATCTTTGGAGAAATTAGGGAAATTCGATAATCCTGTAAACGCGCTCAAACTCGTTAAATATGAAGTGGAGTTTGTAATTAGTGAGGCCTGCTGGCATCAGCTCTTAAGACACAGAAAAGTAAATTGGATTACAAAAGAACCCGGTATACAAAGCGGCATCACAATCCCGCCCCATATAGAAAAATCAGGGACTCAGGATCTGCTTAGAAAAGCTGTTTCTGAAAGTGAGAACCTTTATCACGAACTACTAAATCAAAATCTCACCGAGGTCGCAAGCTATGTTGTTACCAATGCGCATAACAGGAGAATCCTTGGAACGTTTGACCTATGGGAGCTCTACCACCTGATAAATTTACGCATGTCTGAGGGAGCACAGTGGGATATTAAAAACATTACCGGCATGCTTGCAGAGGAAATAGGGAAATACCACCCTAATCTTATATCACCTGCCCTAAAGAGAGTAGATTAGGAATAATGAATGAAAGTAACAAAATGCGATGATTGTGGATATGAAATAAGCATGAAGACCGATACCTGCCCAAGTTGCGGAGAGAGGATAGGGATAAAGGTTGGGGGTCTCAAGGGATTATTTAGGAGGATTATTTTTTTTCTTATGGCTGTATACATTGTATACTCAGCTATTAAATTTTTCATAGAAACCTAGACTCTTAAAATTGTAGAGAATCGATCAATGGCAAATCAAGAGCATGTAAAAGCAATCAAGCAGGGGGTTCACTATTGGAACACGTGGAGAGAAGAAAACCCTGATGTGGTACCTGATCTCGCGTGGGCAGATCTTGTAGGAGTCGATTTGGACGGAGCAAATTTAGAAGGCGCAAATATGAAGCTTGCATTTTGCAGGAAAGGTAACCTACAAGGTGTAAATTTTAAAAATGCCATTCTTTATGGAATCAACCTCGAGGAATCAAACTTGAGAGGGGCCAATATGGAGGGTGCTTCACTTGAAGGCGCTCATCTAAGAAAAGCCGACCTTACAGCGTCTAATCTCAGGAACACAAATATGAAATTGGCCAATTTGCAGGATGCAGTGCTCACTCAGGCCGATTTAACCGGCGCTTCAAAACTTACACTTGAACAGTTTGAAGAAGTAAAATCTTTGTTTGAAACTAAGTTAGACACTAAAATTTTAGACCAAATCAACGATTTATATCCGGAGCTCCTTCAGGAGACAGATTCTCAAGATTAATTAGTTTAAATTCCTTGACTATCCGAGCTCTATCTAAAATACTTCTTAGCAGATGGAAGAGCACCCCTCATTTAAAGAACTTCTTAAAGACAAGATCTATACAGTTTCTGAAATCACCGCCAGGATTAAGGAAACTATAGAAGAAGAG
>SMWY01000135.1 GCA_004356555.1 Candidatus Dadabacteria bacterium | reverse complement strand
TATCTTCAATATGATCTTAGGTGTGCTTTACATAAGAAGAAAAGCCAGAGCTTAAAATTCAATAGAGTAGGGGGCGGTATCAACGACCGCTCCCTCTTATAATTCCTCTAGATTCTTACATTCTGTAGTGACTAGAAAATAGTTTCGTTTCCTACGAGAATCTTAGCCTCAAGCGTTGCCTGTACAGTGCCCTCAGTATTCCGGATTTCTCCTGAAAGCGCTACAAGGCCTCCATTTAATTTTGGCTTTTCGTCAAGTTCAGTAATAGTCCATTCTAAAGTTATCGTATCGTTTATATATACAGGCGCCGTGAATTTTATCGAGGCTTCTACGGTGGAAATATCAGTGTCATGGAAAACTTTGCTGTAGACACCTACCATTAGACTAAAGGTTAGTGCTCCGTGGACTATCCTTTTCCCGAACCTCGAATTTTGCATATCGGGCTCGTTTGTATGAAGTGCATTATAGTCGTTGAACAGTCCCGCAGCTCTAACGACATGTGTTTCGGTGATAGTCATTTTTTCTGATAAAATGTCGCCTACTTTAAGCTCATTAAACGCTCTTCCAATTCTAGGCATCATGATCTCCTTAATTCTTGCGATTTAAATATATTTTCTGTCGCGTATTGCTCTAGCAAGGGTTATTTCATCTATATATTCAATATCTCCACCCATTGGAATGCCGTGTGCAATTCGGCTTACTTCTACTCCGAGAGGCCTTATCAATTTTGATAGATATAATGCTGTCACTTCCCCTTCAACACTGGGGTTCGTAGCCACTATAACCTCTTTTACTTTTTCTTTTTCAAGTCTTGCGATTAGTTCCTTAATCCTAAGGTCTTCAGGTCCTACACCTTCAATTGGAGAAATTACACCATGCAGAACATGATACTTTCCTCTAAATTCTCTGCTTTTCTCTATTGCCAGCTGATCAAGCGGCTCTTCTACAACACAGATTAATAAATTGTCTCTCTCCGTATCTTTACAGATTCCACAGGGTGAAGAAGAGGCAAAATTAAAGCAGGTAGTGCATAGGATTACTTTTGATTTTGTGTCTATAATTGCTTGGGCCAGGTTCTCAGAATATGTTTTGGGAGACCTGAATATATGAAAGGCAAGCCTGGTTGCATTCTTCTCACCAATACCGGGCAGCTTGGCTAGTTCGTTTATAAGTCTCGAAATTGATTCTGGAAGCCCTGATTGTCCCATTTCTTAAAGTAGTCCAGGAGGAAGACCCATGCCCCCGGCAGCTTTAGCTACCTCATCTCTCATTATATTCTGCCCACGGTTTAACGCTTCATTAACCGCTGCAGTTATTAAATCCTGGAGCATTTCTATATCGTTGTCCTGTACAATATCAGGCTCGATCTTAATAGATATTACTTCGCCCTTAGCTTTTGCAACAACTGTTACCATACCTCCGCCTGATGTTGCCTCTACAGTTTTTTCTCCAGCCTCAGCCTGAAGTTTTTCCATCTTCTCCTTCATCTGACTGGCCTGTTTCATTAAGTTTTTTATATTACCGCCGCCAAATTTCATAGTTTACTCCTTATTATTAGGTTTTATACTTATAATTCTGCCCCCAAAAATTTCAATGGCTTCTTGTAGGACAGGGTCGTTTTGTATTTTTTCTTTTTTTTCAGCTTTTTTTTCTACCGTACTTTTGTTATCTTTTATAGGAGGTGGATTAACCTCTTTTATTTCAATTTTAAGATTATCGGAGAAAAACTCCTTAATAAGAGAAATTAGAGTGGCTTGAATCTCACTTCTTTTAAAATAATCAGATTGTACTGATTGACTCTCGCAAATTATTGTTAGAACTGAATCGTCTCGTAGTATTTCATGAACTTGTTCAAGCCTTTTTCCAAGAACGAGTTTAGATGATTTCACAAATTGAGTGAAATCCTCAGTTGTTTTACTACTTGTAGATTTCCTCTCAATTTCCTCAGTTTCAGTATTTTTTTCAACTCTATTGATTGAAGATTTGTTCTCGGGCTTCTTAGGAGCTTGCTTTGGAGTAGGAACTGATTTATATGCTTGGGTTGGTTCATCAAATCGCCCGACTGAGTGTTTTGTTGAACCTATGTTTTTGCTTAGGGTCTCAAGTTTCTTAATGATATCCTGGACAGGCACTATGCTGTCCATAGTTGAGAGTTTTATCAGTATTAATTCAAGGGCCATTTGCGGGTAAAAGGACCTCTGTATATTCTCAGCACCTTCTAGCATAAGATTAAAAAGAGCCTCCAAAGTTTCAACGCTTTCATCTTTTATTAGAGCCTCAAAAGCAGTTTTATCCTCGTCTGAAAGATCGGTTATCGAATCTTTCCCACATGTTTTAATAAGGAGCGCATATCTTAAGGTTCTTAATAAATCCTCGGCAAATCGTTTTGGACTTATCCCCTTTTCAACAGCCTGGTTTAAAACATCGATTGAGAATTTGGGATTCTTTTTTAGAATGCCCTCAATAGTTGATTTAATAAGTGTGCGGTCCAGTATGCCCAGAATATTTAATGCATCTTCATGATTAATATCCGTTCCGAATGTCGCAATTAACTGATCCATTAAGCTTAGAGCATCTCTGAGGCTGCCGTCAGCTTCTTGGGATAGTATGTATAAAGTTTCATCCTGAATCTTTATCTTTTCTTTGGACGTTATAGAGGCGAGCTGTTCTTTTATTTTATCAACAGCAACTTTTTTAAAATCATATCTCTGGCATCTTGATATAATTGTTACAGGAATCTTATGGACTTCGGTTGTTGCCAGTATAAACAAAACATGTGGAGGGGGTTCTTCCAGTGTTTTGAGTAAGGCATTGAACGCAGATTGTGAGAGCATATGCGCTTCATCAATAATGTATATTTTATTCTTTCCGGATGTGGGTAGGTATTTAATATTTTCGATAATTTCTCTTATATCATTTACACCGGTATGTGAGGCAGCGTCTATTTCTATTACGTCTAATGATCTTCCTTCAGCTATTTCATTGCAGAATGAGCAATTAGAGCAAGGTTCTGGGGTAGGGCCGTTGGTACAGTTAACTGCTTTTGCGAGTATTCTTGCAGTGGAGGTTTTTCCTACACCTCTTGGTCCTGAAAAGATGAATGCATGAGCTATTTTTCCGGTGGAAATTGCGTTTTTAAGTGTTTGGGTTATATAGTCCTGACCTATTAGGTCGTCAAAAGTCTTGGGTCTCCACTTTCTGGCCAGTACTAGATAGGACATTTATCACCTTGAACCAGTTAGTCAGGTATCCGCAACGCTCAGGAGGATTTGCTACCGTTGCTCCCTTCCAGGCCTGGCGGGTTTCACAATCTCTTGCCGTACGGGCCTGACTAACCGGAATTTTGTTTCTTATTATGACTACAAAACATATTATACTATATGCTTAGAGATACTCTACAAATTTACACCAAAGCCACATATTGTATATGGCGGAGAGGGAGGGATTCGAACCCTCGAGGGAGCGTGAACCCCCTACACGCTTTCCAGGCGAGCACCTTCGGCCGCTCGGTCACCTCTCCTATTAATCCGCATGAAAATAAGACAAAACTTTTAACATTTACATGAAAATGTTAAAAAGAGGAGTAAGATAAATTTTCACGTAATTATAGAGGTTTAGGGGTAATATTCTAACTATCTAAAAACTTTCTTCAGGGTACTGTGCGCCTTCTTCGTAGCCTTCTCTTATATTCTCCGGCATTGTTGGTGCTCCTACAGCCTCTCCAGGATCTTCTATAGAACCCGGGCTTAGCCATGAGCACCCTGTTGTTGAGAATACTGCAACTAAAATGATCAATAATCCAAGTGTTCTAAGGTAGCTATATGCTATTTTTCTCATTGATTTCTCCGCCTTCCCAAAACTTTCTAATTAGCATCATACTGACATTTACATACGTCCTGTCTTATATAAGCTATGACATTCCATATATCCTGTTCAGAAAGCACTCCGCCCCAAGAAGCCATTAGAGGGGATAAGCCTACGGATGCTCCGCCTTCATTTATAACTTTATATAAGTGCTCATTGCTAAGTGTAGAAACATATTCTCCGTTGCTTAGGTCTCTTGGCTTAGGGTCAAGCGCTGCCGCTGCTACACCGTCTCCTTTACCTTCAGCACCATGACAAGCAACACAAGTATTGTTGAATGTTTCTTTTCCTTTTGCTGCATCTCCTTTATCTTCAGCTGAACTTATTGAAGCCAAAACAGCTATTAACGAGATAGAAAACAGCATTATTGTTAGGAGTTTTTTCATTTCTAGGCCTCCAATTATGTGGTAATTTAGTGCATCATATTTTAACTGTATAATCTTTTTTGTATAGTACATATTCTTGCAGAATTATAGACTAGATGTGATAATGATTTGCCGGTGTTAAAAAATGAACTGGGGGTGTTCAATATGAGCCTTATAGATGTGAAGATTGATGAAAGAATAGCGACAATTACTCTCAATAGACCAAAAGTAAATGCTTTAAATGAACCGCTGATTGACGAGCTCAGGGAAGCTTTTGATGATGCTGAGAACAATGGCGATATAAATTCTGTTGTTTTGACAGGGGGGGGTAGTTTCTTTTCCTTTGGTTTTGATGTTCCGGGGTTTATGTCTTATCCAAAAGATTCATTTGAGCGTTATGTGCTTAGGTACTCAGAACTTATAAAGAAAATATTTATGTTTCCTAAGCCCATAATAGCTGCATTAAATGGTCACACTATTGCCGGTGGATGCGTACTTGCTTTAGCTTGTGATTATAGGATTATGGTTAGTGGAAAGGCTAAGATTTCATTAAATGAGATGACATTTGGTTCAACGTTATTTTCTAGCGTTATAGAGACGCTAAGATATACTGTGGGATCCAAAAAATCTGAACATATTATCTATTCAGGAAAGATGTTCTCTGCTGATGAAGCACTTTCTTTGGGTTTGGTTGATAAGACGGTAAATGAGGATGATTTTATCTCTGTGGTTACAGAAACTGCACAGGGTTTTGCTGGAAAGCATTTATCTGCATTTAAAAGTATAAAAAAACTTCTTAAACTTGAAACTCTTAAAAAAATTGATCGAGAAGAAAATGATTCAATTTCGGAGTTCGTAGATATCTGGTACTCGGAAAGTATGCGGGAAAACCTAAAAAAGATTGAAATCCGCGGGTAATCCATCTTTTAGACTTAATTAACTGAGGAGTCTTATGATAAAGAAATGGAACGTTGTAAGTTCAAAACAGTTAGAGTCCAACAAAATCTTCTCTGTAAGAAAAGACACTAGTGTCTCTCCGATTACCGGAAATGAGCATGATTTCTTTGTTGTTGAGGCCCCTGACTGGATAAATGTTGTTGCGATAACCGAACATGACGAAGTAATTCTAATTGAGCAATACAGACACGGCATACAGTCTGTTACGGTTGAGATCCCGGGGGGGATGGTTGATCCTGGTGAGGAGCCTCTTCAAACTGCTAAGAGAGAGCTTCTTGAGGAGACAGGTTACGCTGGTAACAATTGGGTTTCAATAGGTGAAGTTTTCCCCAACCCGGCAATGCAAAATAATAAATGCTATACATTTTTGACTACTAACTGTAAAAAGGTTGGGGAGACTAAATTTGATACAACAGAGGATATAATTACATACATTAAACCAATTAGGGAAATACCAGAATTAGTAGCAGAAGGTAAAATTACTCACTCTTTAGTTGTAGCAGCTTTTTACTGGTATTACTTGTACAAAGAGGCACAAGCTAAAAATTAAATGCCTGCTCTTCATAATCGATTATTTTTTAGTTGTTCTCTTTGTAGTCTTAGGGGTACTATCTGCTAGCTTTTCCTCAATACTGTCTATTTTTGATGAGAGCCTTTTAATTTGCCCTTCTAGAATGTATAGAGAATCATTAGCGCTCTCAGTTTTCTTTAAGAGCAATAGGCCCAGGCCGATCAAAGGAGCTACAATGAATATTAGCTGAAACAAATATCCGGGACCGCTCCCGCCGCCAGAGCAGCTAGTCATATTTAAACCTATAAGTAAAATTGTGATTGCTAATATTGTTGTTCTCATTTTGTTCTCCTTATGCTTTATAGTCCTAATGCGATTTAAAACTCTCTAAACCACTAGATCTTTTATTTTACCTGAGAAAATTGAATAAAAGGATGTCCCGATATTATCTTGAATCATTTATTATTTGTAAACATTAAATAGAATATTTCTCTTCCCTCTTTTCTAAATTCTTTTTCATATTTTGTATGAAGTCGATTAGGAACATTATGTAAATATTCGGGGGATGGATATTTGGATTTAAAAAAGGTGATCTCATTAAATACATCAAGCGAATGAATGACATAGTCTTTATGATCACTGGCGATTTCTAAAATTGCATCTGCTTTCATTATTTTAGAGAGTTTTTGTAAAAATTCCGTATTTACAATTCTATGTTTATGATGTCTGTCTTTCGGCCAGGGGTCAGGGAAATTAATATAAACCTGGGAAAAAGTATTTTTAGTAAAAATCTCTTCTGCTGCTATATTTGCGTTCATATGAAGAAATTTTATATTTCCATTCTTTTCATTTTTTGCTTTCTTAACAGCTATTTTAAATCTCTTCGTTTTAATTTCGATACCCAGAAAATTCTTCTCCGGATACCTTTGTGCCATTTCAATTAAGAAATCCCCGTCACCAAAACCTATTTCTAGCACAAAATTATTCTTGTTTCCAAATACTACCGATAAATCCAGCGGTATATAATAATCTGAAATATCAAGCAATGAATTGCCCGAGGTTGTTTTGTTCATTGTTCTTGCAGGTAAAAATCAAAAGTTTGGTTAAATCATTTTTTCTATAAGTGATTCTTCAATTTTTATTCCATAACTCTTATCAATTAAGGCCATTTCACCAATTCTCTTTGGTAGCACCATCTCAATCTGACCACTTCTCGATTTTTTATCTAGTTTCATCGTATCTATAATGTCATTGGCATCCATATATTCAGGTATTTGAGTAGGTAGTGAAGCTTTATTAAAAAGTTTAATCAACTTGTTTAACTCCTCTTCATTCCACAGCCCCATCTCCACAGCCAGTTTCCCCTCGGCCACCATTCCTATAGAGATTGCTGCACCATGAGAAATCTTATACTCTGAGAGGTTCTCAACAGCGTGACCGATTGTGTGACCGAAATTTAATATTTTTCTTAGGTTTGACTCTTTTTCGTCTTTTTCTACAACTTCAGCTTTTATCTGGCATCCTCTTTTAATAATATGAGTAAGCGCTTTTTTGTCATATGAAAAAATGAGGTGCATGTTTCCCTCAAGAAAGGAGAATAGTTCATCGTCACTTATAACTCCGTATTTTATTGTCTCAGCTAAACCCTCTCGTATTTCTTTATCATTTAAGGTCAAAAGAGTATTAACATCAATATAAACAGCCCATGGCTGATGAAAAGCGCCTATCAAATTCTTTCCATGTGCGGTGTCAACAGCGGTCTTTCCGCCGATTGAGCTGTCGACGCATGCAACTAATGTTGTTGGAATCTGGACGTATGGTAGACCGCGTGTATAACTCGCAGCAACGTATCCTGCTATATCTCCTACGACTCCTCCGCCAAGCGCAATTACGACAGAGTCTCTAGCAAATTTATTTTCAAGCATCTGATCTTCGATCCAGGCTTTGGTGTCTCTGTTTTTATTCTGCTCGCCGGGGGGAAAAGAGATGATCTTATTTTCTAAATCATTTTTTGTAAACCCCTCTGATAGATCGGTTCCATATAGAGACTCAACCGTAGAATCGGTGATGATTGCAAATTTATGACCCAGTCCTGCTTCCTTTAACTTAGAGGGTATTTCCTTGAGTACTCCCTCATGGATGACTATGTTGTAGGATTTATCTTCAGTCTTCTTGAGATTTACTCTTATCTCTTCCATTTGAAATTCCTATATTGATAGTTCTTTTTCTCCTCTTGGAGAATATATATTTACTTTCGGTCCGGGATTTATGATAATTTCGGTTTCTTGATCATGTTCATAAATTTCTCCATCTATTATATACCCTTTATTCCTTTCTATACGCAAATTTTTTACAGCTTGATTAATAAAGTCTCCGGAATCATCCGATTTAAGCCCTTTGTATAAACCAAGTGGAATTTTATGCCGTGATTTTTTCAGATAAGGCTCCCTCATATATATAGTGTTGAATGATATTCCAGGCTTGGGCTGATCGTTAAAGATATTAAAACCAAATACAAATCTCTTCAGGCATGATGAAATTATAAATATATGCTTTTTATTAGGGAGTTCTCTATTCTCTATCCGTACCGATGAGTCCATTTGTTTGAATATACCGCTTTCAGAGTTTGCCAGTGACATTAGGATGGTTCTTATTGCTAGCATAGAAGCCACTTGTACGCCGGCCCCTTTAGTATAATAATCAAGCATGAATCTGTAGAGAAGCCCGTCAATCCAGGTAAATCCGTAATTGGATTGAGAGAGATTTTTATCATTTACTTCTAATAGGCCCCTCTCTGTGATCGGGATCTTCTCTTTATTATTGATTATTTCATTTAATTTTCTGCAAACTGAGAGCTGATTTTCCCTAAGTCCCACATCAGCTCCAATCATATTAATTGTTCCGCCCATAAGGGGTACGATTATTGGGAGCTGATCTTGGCCAAATAGGCCGATATATGATGTGAGCACGTTGCAGATAGTCCCGTCGCCTCCGCTAATGAGCAGGAGCTTAATACCTTTTTTGTGAAAATCTTTTATCACGCCCGGTATTTCAGTCCTGTCGCTTGTTGGACATACAATAGCACTGCCGCCGAATATATCTTTTAATTCTTCTATAATATCGGCAGTCTTTTTCCTGTTTATCCTTGCAGACGGATTGAGAATGATCCCTATTGATTTCATACAGAATACTTTAAAACCGACCATACAGGATGGGGTTCTAACTTTTTATCGCCTCCTAATTCAGTAAGTTCTACTAAAAAACAGTATCCCAGAATCTCTCCACCCAGCTGCTCTACAAGTTTGCCGGCTGTAGCGGCGGTGCCTCCGGTAGCGAGAAGATCGTCTATTAATACTACTTTACTCCCGTCATGTATAGCGTCACGGTGTACTTCAAGTGAGTCAGAGCCGTATTCGAGATCATAGGAAGCGTTTATCGTGACATAGGGCAGCTTCCCGGGCTTTCTTACAATTACAAGACCAGTGCGAAGCTTTAAGGCGAGAGCAGAAGCAAATATAAATCCTCTGGCTTCTATTCCGACTAGATAGTCAATCTCGTGACCATCCAGGATTTTTGCCATTTCATCTATTGCCGCCTCAAAAGCTTTGGCGTTCTGAAGCAACGGAGTAATATCATGAAATATTATTCCCTTCTTAGGGAACCCTTCTATATCCCTTATGTAATTCTTTAAATCCTCCATTGTGTAATCTCCTTTCTCTATTTAGGGTAGATAGTTTAATGGGTTTATGGGTCTGCCGTTTTTTCTAACTTCAAAGTGAAGATGATTTCCTGTAGCATTTCCGGTTGCTCCGACTTCACCGATTATCTCTCCCGACCGGATACAGCTGCCGGATTGTACTCTATTCTTACTGTTATGAGCATAAAGAGTTCGTATCCCTCCTCCATGATCAATTATTATAACCCTTCCATATCCTGAATAACTTCTTAGATTTCCTGAGCTTGCTATGATTAGTCCGTTTGCTGCTGCTCTAATAGGCGTGCCTCTAGGCGCTGGTATATCAATACCCTCATGAAGTCTTCCTTGGCCCATGCTGTAATAAGATGAAATTCTTCCCGGCATAGGCCAGATAAGCCCCGAAGCGCTCACTACAGTTCCCGGAATTCTGAGCCTTGCACCTATGGGAATATCCGTATGATCCTCAATTCCGTTTACTTCTATTAGATCATTAACCGTAGTGTTATACATCTTAGATACCCGATATAATGTCTGTCCTTCTTCAAGTACATGATATGAGTATGTTGTAGTTGATGAGAAATCAGCCGTCAGGCATTCCTCAACTTCTCTATCGCTAGGTTGAGGAATAAGTGGTGGCGGGCCTTTCGCGCAGGCTCCGCTAAGT
>SMWY01000134.1 GCA_004356555.1 Candidatus Dadabacteria bacterium | reverse complement strand
CAAAAGACAAATGCGAAGAACAGGGACCAACGATCGATGACCCGCTTGGTATAGTTAAGCACTTTAAGCTCAATACAAAGAAGGTATCTGGGGATAATTAATTGCCTTAGTCCTTAAAATGAATAATTCGGCTTCACGTATTTTTATCTCGATTATCTAAGAGCTGCACTTATTTTACTTATAGTGGTCGAGCACGCATCTCTGGGATTTCTTCATCCACCTCATTGTGAATAATAATATTTTATGGATTCTATATTGATCATAATTTATGGTTATAATATTGCAAAGACAGCAAGCATTTAACTTTACAAAACCATTTTAGGAGGGTGTACCTGTGAGATTAATTTTATTGTTATTCATGACAACTATATTCAGCATGGGCGTAGTATTAGCTCAGGCAAATCCTGTGATAAACGAAGTTGACGCGCCAAAGTTCTTATACACTCTAAGCGCTAAATCGGGCACTTTTGAAAACGGTAGGCTTACACTCAAAGATGTGCCGCTTGTGGTTTATTTTTCAGACCGCCCCGCAAGACTATCCGGCATGTTGAGTATCGAAGTGTTTGTACAGGGATGGGACAAGGGGTCTGACAGCCCCCGCGCTGACCCGCCGAACGCTACACTCTCAATCTTAGGTAAAGACGGAGCAAATAACATTGTGGTGGAGCTTTCAAATCCGGATGTAAAAGTGAAAGAGGGCTCTATTTCTTTTAAGGTCCGGGTTCTTCAGGGTGAGATGCCAAAGTCATTTGGGAATTCTACACTGTTTATAGACGCATTTCCTACAGCTGTGAACAATTAGACAGCTAGAAGGTAAAAAACGTGTAGCAGAAAAACATGAACAAGGGGATATTATGCTAAAACAACTACTTCTTACATTTACGATGCTATTGGGACTTGGGGCCGTTTTCACTAGTGCCGATGAAAATACTCAGGAAAACGTAGGACAGACCGAGACGCTAAATCTTGCCGTGGCTGCTGATTTCGCTCCGACTGCAGAACAGCTAGGAAAGGAGTTTACTACTCTGACAGGCATTCCAATTAAAATTGCGAGCGATTCAAGCGAAGCTCTTTTACAGATGATAAAAAAGGGCTCACAGTTTGACGTATACATGTCGGCTAATACGAATTACCCGGTCATTCTACAAAAAGAGGGCTACACAGATGGTAACCCCGTGATATATGCGCTCGGCACTCTCGCTCTTTACGCTAAAGGGAAGGAGCTTACTCACAGTGGATTAGACCTTCTTGTACCGGGCGGTTTTTCCAAGCTTGCGGTCGCAAACCCAAAGGAATCTCCATATGGTGTTGCTGCGAAAGAGACACTTAAAAAACTCGGAATTTATGAACAGGTACAGAGTCAATTGGTTTATGGCGATAATGTGGTCAAGACTCTTCAGATGGTTGAGTCAGGAGAGGTTGAGGCTGGACTTATAGCTTATGCTGACCTTAACGATGAGGAGAAAACAAAAGCATGGATCGTTCCCTCGCGTATGCATAATCCTATCAAACAGGCACAGGTCGCCCTTAAAAACGGGAATGCTGCGGCTTCACAGAAATGGATAAAATTTATCGAGACTGACACAGCACGTAATGTGCTAATCTCATCAGGTTATGGAATAACCAGTGTGGAAGAGATAAATCAATGAATATGATCAGACATAAAACTTATCTGTCTATATCTATAGTATTGATTTTATTTCTGAGTGCCTCATTCGCACAAGCGCAAAACCATGTTATCGACGATTCAAAGAACCTTCGGTATCAATTTATAATAACGGGCAATACGGGGACTTTTAAGGACGGAAAGCTAACCCTTAACGGGACCCCGATTGTAACCTTTTACTTTCTTGGGTCCACAAGGGAAGTTGGGCATTTTCTCGTGGGAACCTTTGTAGAGATGTGGGAGAAGAATTCCTCCACTTACAAAGCTGATCCTCCAAGCGGCACACTATCCGTGCTCGGCGAAAAAGGGTCGTCGGGCGCTGTCATGCAGGTATCAAACCCCGTGTCAACTTTAAATTTAATTACTTTTGACGCCCGAGTTTTAGAGGGCGAGATCCCGGCTTCTTTTAATGCCTCATCTTTCTTTTTGAAACTAAATGTAACAGAGCCGCTTCATACACAGAATTAATTATTTGAAACCTCGTCTCAGCCTTCTTAAAAATATTAATGCCGGAATCAGCAAGTAAAGTGGAAACGCTGTACCTGCAGTATTTGCAGGAGCTATAGAGCAACCGCCGCCGATTATATGACAAACTCTGTCAATAGAGTTAGCGTCGATTATGGTATCTTAGGCACCGTTTCCCGTAAATAATATATCCGAGGTAATATCGCGGGGACTATGACTTGGAAAAAGAGCGGCACCTCTTACTTACTCTCTATTAATTTGCTATATATCTATGTATCATAAATAAACCGCTGGCGGAAGATTAGGCTCTAATGTGTTGATCTAGCCAATATGCGTTTTTTTCTCTGTAGGGGTGCAGGGATAAAAAAAATGCGAGTGATTATTTGCGGTTCTCCAAGCTGGAATTTCGACCTTGTCGTTCAAGATGAAATAGTGATGCTTTACAGGTGGTGCAGGATTCACGGCCAGAAGCTCCTGATAATACACGGAGGAGAGCCTGGGCCTGAAGCTGTAGCCGAGAGGACCTGCAGGGATCTCGGTATAGACCGCATAATCCATCCTGCTAACAAAGCTTACGGTCATAGTGCCTGGTTCAGAAGAAACCAATTAATGCTCCAGGAACACCAGATTGATCTGGTTATTGTTTTTACCCACAAGCTCAAAGAAGGCACTATGGAGCATGATATGATGAGCAGGGCTAAGAATAGGAAGCGGCAAGTAAAGCTCATTGATTTTGAAGCCGTGGGCAAGCGTAACTCAAATGAGCTTGAGTTTAACCCGTTTAATGGGGTCTATTAAATTCCTGATGATTTTCAAAGTCCGGAGCGGGCTTAGAGTAAAGAATTGCCAATCGCAATATATTTTTGCTTAGAGATGCACTAATTGAAACTTGTGCATGGGTCTATATAATTAAACTATGCCAATCAAAGACCCCATGCACGTTGAAGAGATAACTCCCCAGTGGATAACTCACGCTCTTAGAGAGGGGGGTGTTCTAAAAGAAGCGTCTGTAAAATCAATTGAGAAAAAAATACTTGGTGAAGGGAAGGGTTTTTTAAGTTCCGTTGTGCAAGTGAAAATTGAATACGATTTTGAAGAAAAAGACGCTCCCGTCTCTGTAGTTGTTAAAATTGAGCCTGAAGAAGGAGGATTCAAAGATTTCGGTGATGAGGTGGACGCTTTTCAAAGAGAAATCCGCTTTTATAGAGAAATTGCCGATACCGTTCCCATTCGTCTCCCCAAATTATACTACGCAGTCGATCAACCTCCCGCTTACTCTATGGTTATGGAAGATTTAAGTCATTTCATTCCCGGTGATCAGGTAGTGGGTATGCATGAGCAGCAGGTTATTAAGACAGTGGAGGAGATTGCCAGGCTTCAGGCAAGGTACTGGAACAATGAGGCGCTTGAAAAAATTGCCTGGATGCCGGATTTTAATGACATTTCCTGGGATTACATAGAGAAATGGCCCTCATTTGTAGAGCATTACGGATATTGTCTGGACGATAGTGGGCTTGAGCTTGGTGAGAAACTAGGCCGCTTTTTAGACTGGAAAAAAGATAAGATTCTAAAAAGGCCCAGGACAATTGTTCATTTCGATCTAAGAGAAGACAATCTAATGTTTCCTCCACCGGGGGAGGAGGGCGCAATCTTAATTTTGGACTGGCAGCTTACCATTAAAAACATAGGGGCGTTTGATGTTTTCAGACTTATGGGCGGAAGCGAGATCCCCAAGGAGCGAAAAGGGCATCAGTTTCAAATTCTCAAGGTATGGCATGATACTCTTTTACAAGAGGGTATCTCTAACTACACCTGGGAAGACGCGATATATGATTTCAGACTCGGCGCGCTAGCATTCCTTTGCACCCCTGTTCATTTCCACACGGAAATAATTGGCATTAAAGGCCGTACACAGAAGCTTGCAGAGGCCATATTCACCCGTTCATTCGCATCCGCAGTTGAAATTGACGCGGCATCAATCTTGCCTGAGTGAAGAACATATTACGACCTGGTATTCCTCCCGTATATAAGGAACTTTGTTGCAAACGTTGGCTATGAACTTCCCTGATGCGGCGTTACTCCCTACGTCGGGTACAGAGTACTTTACATAGACTATAAAGGATGACTTGTTTATAAAATTTAGCGCACTACTTGAATTTAAATAGTTCGTATAAGCCGGTTTTTTCAGAAAAGACTTTTTTAACGTTGGAGAAACCGGCCTCATTCCCGAGTTTAATCCAGTCTTTTGAAGTTTCAGGTTTTTCAGATTCTCTTACATGCTCAAGCAGAAATTCCCCCTCTTCTTTGGTAAGCCCTGACCAGTGAATATCAAAAGTTTGTTTAAATCTATTATAATAAATGCTCCTGTCTTCGCCTTCTAGCAATATAGGCTCATATATTATAAATATGCCGTCATTAGAGAGCGCTTTTTTGGCCTTTTTCATAAACTGCAGTTTATCAGGCGTATCAAGATGATGGAGTGAGAATCCTACCCATATTACATCTGCAGGCTTATCTATAATTTCAGCAAAGTTTATAAAATCTGCTCTTAAAAAACGGGCCTCTATACTCGTGTCCCTGAATTCGTCTTTTGCTAGTGAAAGCGCCTCCTCTGAAACATCGATCCCGATATATTTTTCGACTTTAGTATCCTGAAGAACCTTCGAAGAGTAGTAAGCATCTCCACATGCGAGGTCTACGAAGATAAACGGGCGCCTCATTTCCTCAATTAAGATCTCTCTCAACTTGGCATAGCCCTCTCTGTGCGACATATTGTCATTCTCAATGATCTTCCTATAAATTCTCCAGTTGTTAATGAATATCTCGGTTGAGATGTCCTCTGGTATTTGTGGATCAGTATTCTTAGATTGAGCGTTCTTCATAGTTTAGTTCCTGTTAAATATTATATGGGATAAATTACTTGGGTGAAATACTAAGAGGAGATTTATATTTGAGGGATGTGTTTTTAGCTCAACCAATAAAAAAAGGCCCCTCTTTATTTACTAAAGAGAGGCCCCTACCTAATTCTATATATCATATATAGCAAATAACTAACAACATTCTACCACATTATTTATTAAAATGGTATCTCTTGAAATAAACGGGATATAAGAAAGCTCCTTGTTCCACCTAATTAAAAAGATTGGATAAGGAGTCAAATAGCTGTTTTAGGTAGGGCTGCTTCTTTTTTGTGTAATTTATTTCCATGTTGCGAAATTCAGTTCCGTCGGGGTTGGATATATACATCTCATAGTTGAAACGGTTGTCATCAATAAATTTGGTGACACCTTTGAATGACTGCTCGCCTGTCATAGGATCAGTGAATGTCCCTTTTTCCGTCATCGTTTTAGTCTCAGCGTTATAGCTGCCAGTTGCGTTCATCATTCCGGTTCCCATAGTATCAATCCAGGTATTTACGTATTCTTTTTTTGCATTGTCATAACCTATAATCCCCATT
>SMWY01000133.1 GCA_004356555.1 Candidatus Dadabacteria bacterium | reverse complement strand
AGTTAAAATCCGGGATTTAATTACAACGGCCTATTTATTAATTTCCAACCAGTGTGCAGCCGTCAGGATCAACTACTGATGTTCCGCTCTGTCTGATAGCATCCTTTGCGCCCGTAATAGTGCAATTGAGCTCTGGATCTACAATAACCACTGAGGAACCCGATGCTCTAATACCGTTTTCCTTATTGGATGTTATAAAAATATTATTTGCCACAGGGTTATTTGTCATGGAAAGCGTTACAGAAGAGTTGTCCTGTGATTTTATTCCATCTTTATTAGCAATAACATTTATATCCTCATCAGCCTGAAGATCAACTAGAGCAAAACTTGATGTAGTAATTCCTTCGGAACAGTTGATTAGGGATATACTTCTAGCTGTGATCTCAACTCTGCTTTCTCCTTTGGCTCGTATACAGTTTTTATTCTTGCCGTCAATCCTGAAAGTAGCTTCAGTATCGTTAAAAATTACTTGATCAAAACTAGACAGTGTTAATCGTCTTTGGTCTACTACCCACTCTGTAAAGATAATTTCCGGAGTTATCGTATCAATAATTTCATCTAAAGTTACGTCGCTTCCCTCGGTTACGCTGATAACTCTCGATAGTGTAAAATCCGAACCCTCGAATTCGATTGTGGCAAGATCATTGTCAGGTTTATAGGTAAGCCTAAATACACCTGATTGGTTTGTGCGGTCGGAAGTCCGGCGTCTGTTGTTTTCAAATATGCTGACTCTTATACCCGATACTTCACCCGTTCCACCTATAACTTGTTCAATAACGCCTCGTATTGTCGTCTTGTTATTGCCGCCGCTACCACTATTACACCCGACAACTCCAGTTGAAATATATGATGTTGCTATAAGCAGGATTAAAAGAAATGTATTTAGGTTCAAGATTTTTGGCATTTAGCATCCTCCGAATACTTAATTATATCGACAAACATTGCAATTCAGTAGTTATTATGATAACCGATAATGGCGAATTTTTATACAGAAAATATGCTTACATAAACGGGGAACCCGAACTCAACAGCCTGTCTTTGACCTTATTTATAAAATTGAATAGCATATTGGAAGAAACATGAGAATAAAAATCGGTGTTCTGGGAGCAACGGGGTATACGGGTGCTGAGCTGTTGAGGCTGCTCGTAAACCATCCTGGAGTTGAAGTATCTTGGCTAACGTCTGAAAAGTTTGCTGGTAAAGATATATCTGAAGTTTTTCCTCACTTAAAAGGTTTTCTGGAAATTGAGTGTAACAGTGTTCAGAAGCTGAAAGAGCTAGATAAAGTTGATTTGGCCTTTTCCTGCCTTCCTCATGGAATCTCTATGCATTTTGTGAAGAAATTGCTCGATACGGGTGCTCGGGTGATAGATTTCAGCGCTGATTTCCGATTTTCTAATGCTGTGGTTTATGAGAATTGGTTTAAATCAAAGCATAAATATAAAAATTACTTAAAAGAGGCTGTTTATGGACTTCCTGAAATATATAAAGAGCAGATAATGGGCGCTCGACTTATTGCAAATCCTGGCTGCTATGCGACAAGCGTCATTCTTGGGTTGGCCCCACTTGCCGCCGAGGCATTATTGAATAGGGCTTCTGTTATAGCGGATATAAAATCAGGGCTCTCAGGCGGGGGGCGCGCACCCAGTCTAGGACACCACTTTTCAGAGGCTAACGAGAGCGTGAATATCGATTCCGTTTCAGGGCACAATCAAAAACCGGAAATAGAGCAGGAACTTTCAAAACTTGCAGATAGCAGAATTAAAGTCACGTTTATTCCTCATACGGTTCCTCTTAATCGCGGTATCCTGGCGACCATATACTGCCGACTGAAAAAGAAGGTTTCGCTCGATAAAGTCCACGGTATATATGAAAAGTTCTATACGCAGGAAAAATTTATAAGGCTGTCTCAAAAAGAAGACTACCCTTGTACTAAGAATGTAAGATATTCCAATATGTGTGATATAGGGGCAAGTTTTCAAGACGATGTTTTTGTATCCGTTGTTGCGATTGATAATTTAGGTAAAGGGGCGTGTGGTCAGGCCATACAAAATATGAACATAATGTTTGATTTTCCCGAAACCGAAGGGCTAATGTCTACGGCAATGTATCCCTAGAGGGGTTTAATTTTATGAGCACTGTAAGGGAACTGTTTTTGTCCTCTGTAAAGAATTTTCCGGATAAAACCGCAGTTGTTGAGGATAACAAGAGAATTAGTTATAGAGAGCTTGGCTTCATGGTAGACAGCTTCTCTTCATTCCTCACTTCAATGGGAATTAATAAGGGGGACACGGTTGCCATACTGCTTCCAAACTCAATAGAGTTTGTAGTAGCATTTTTCTCCATAGCGAGCTTAGGGGCTGTCTCGGTACCCGTAAGTATCGCTTTTAAAAAAGAAGAGATTGCGTTTTACGTAAATCATTCTTCGGCCAAATTAGTAATAACACAAGAGAAACTAAAACCAATTGCGGAAGAGGCAGTGTCGGACAACAATTCTTCAGTAGTGGTTGTAAAAGGCGTGAATCCTGAATGGATTTTTACAACTGCTGATACTAACTCTTTACCTAAAGTCTCTATCGAGCCTGATAACGAAGCTATCTATCTTTATTCAACAGGCTCAACAGGAAAACCAAAAAGGGTTTCCAGAACACACCTTAATCTTGTAGCACTTGCGGATAACCATACTGAAACTGTGGGCTGGACAGAGGAGGATAAAATACTCTTTACGATTCCTATATCCCATACATATGGTTTCGGCAATTTTATAAGCTCAATCAAAGTTGGAGCTTCAATTGTAGTCCTGGGTGACTTTAACCGAAATAAAATTCTAGAATTACTAGAAGAAGAATCAATAACGGTATTTCCCGCCGTACCTATTATGCTCGATGTACTGGCAAAGACCTTTTTGCCCGAGCCTAAAAATTTATCCTCTCTCAAGCTCGTCATATCAGCCGGAGCGCCCTTGCCTGAGAAAATCTTTCGTAGCTTCTATGATAAGTATGGCATATATCCCAGACAGCTCTACGGTTCGAGCGAGACTGGTGTTATTTCGATAAATCTGGGCGATGATATAGAAAATACTTTTAACTCGGTAGGTCAGCATGTTAAGAATGTGGAGGTTCATATCATAGATGAAGACGGTAAGGAAGCCGGAGTCAATGAAGTAGGAGAAATTACTGTTAAAAGCCCGTCTATGACGAGGGGATATTTTGGGCTGCCTGAAGAGACCAATAAAGTTTTTCGAGGCGGTTATTATTTTACGGGGGATTTGGGAAGGATCGACGGAGACGGGTTTATTTACATTGTCGGCCGCAAGAAATTCTTTATAAATATAAGCGGCAATAAAGTTGATCCATCAGAAGTCGAGAACTTTCTATTAAAGCACCCCAAAGTGAAAGAGGCGGTGGTGCTAGGTATTAATGATAGTGATGGAGGTGAGAGGGTTAAGGCCGTTTTAATCGTAGATAAAGGGACTCAGAAAAAAGATATTCTCGAATTCTGTAAAGATGAAATTGCGGAATATAAAATTCCTCGTATTATTGAGTTTAGGGATAAGCTTCCGAGAAGCCCGACCGGAAAGGTATTAAGAGAGGAATTAAAGTAATATGTGAATCTAGGTTTCTGATATTACCATGGACATAGAAAAGAGAGTAAAGAAAGTGTTAATCAAAAATGCTCTTAAGGATATAGACCCAAAAGAGCTAGATATAGATTCCCCACTTATTGAATACGGAGTTGGACTTGATTCTGTTGCTACTTTAGAGATTGTAGTCGCATTAGAAGAGGAATTTCAAATCCGCATAGATGAAAGCGAAATTACTCCTGAGACATTTGAAACTATAAAGAGTCTCTCACGTCACATATCTCAGAAGGTTTAATATGTTTAGCTGTTCTTGAGACCTTTATCTTTTAAATATTTCTCAAAGGTATTTGTAAATTCTTTTCTAACACGCTCACTCGCTTTTCCTATGGGTTCAATAACCGCCTTTTCATATAGCTCAGATGCAGTAGCCTCAAGTTTGGTATCCCCTGTTGTGCGCGCCAATCTTAAAACTGCTATGGAATTATAAAATATAGCCTTAAATAAAGCTTTTTTGGCATCATTAATTTTAAACTCTTCTAATAATTTCTGAGCTTCAAGTAGCGCATAGAAACCAACACCACAAAAAAGAGTGAGCAGTTTCTTTGCCTCATCGGGCGACATTCCTTCAATTAAATAGACTAATGGCGCCTCAACTATAGATTCAAGCTCTTTTTCGCTGCTGATGATATTGGCAAGTTCTTGTACCTTCTCACCATCGGCGTTATCAAGGAGGTCTTTTAAAGCGCCCTGTACATATTGGAGAGCAAAACTATCTTTTATTTCATCCGGGCTAAGTCCTTCTGATTTTAGAGCCTTAATATGTGCCAGTTTATCTATCGTTTTTTCAGGGAATAGGAGGGTTGTCTTTGACTTACTGCCCTGTGTAGATCTTTTTCTCTTCGGTTTTGGAATTAGACCTAGACGGACAGAGAGCTTAATTGTCTTCTCGGGATCTTCTCCAAGATCGATCTTCCTTTTCTTAGCTTCTTTAATAATGTCTTCAAGTGATATATCAGCCATAAAAAGATATTACGCTGGATGTAAAGCAGTTGTCAAACTCTCAGGCTATATTTTTATTCAACCTGAAACTGTTTGCTGTTTAATACTGAGAATAAAGTGCTTGGTCGTTATTTCTTGTGATTGATTTTACGCTGTACTTAGTTTATTACTTTATTATGGCTATGAGCAGTATTTTCGTATATGAACCAATAGATAGTTTTAGAGATAAGACTTATTACTGGAAAAAATACGCCCATTTTTACGAACAATTTTGGGGAGGACCTACGTCTCCATACGGAGTCTGGTTCGGGAACGAGTATGAAGCGTTTAGAAATGCTCTTTCTTCACATTTAGATATGGATGAGGAAGAAATAGAAGACTGCTATTTTATGAAAGATGAGGACGGGAAATATTACGTATCCCCTATGTTCTCAAAAGCAAACTCATCACACTCAGAAAATATCATACCCCTTGACTGGTTTGTGTTGTTTAGCGAGGATGAGAGAAAATCACTCTATACTCATTGGGGTTTTAATGCAATTAATTATGATACGAGAATCCAAACAGCGCTTGATAGAATAAAAGAGGCTTTGCAAATTTTATCAAACTGTTTTGAAAATTATGAAGAGGGTAAACTAACTTCTCTATTTGCCAATAATCTAAGCGTTATGAGTCAGAGTTTAAGTGATCTTGAGGTATGGTTTTCCGGTTTTGACAGCTCTGGTTTTATTGTACTTAACTACGGGGAACTTTGCTCTTTTATACACCCGTCCACACTAAAAAATGAACATTCAGTTGGTGAAGTGTGGGATTTTCTTCATCTTTTGAGTAAAGGACAGCTTGAGGATGCTTCTTCTTCACTCAGGATCTTGTTCCAAAAGTGGGAAGAAATAAGAGCCAACACCTCAGGTGATATCGAGAAATCAACTATTCAATAGGTTAATTTGTTCTAAAATCTTAGCTTTTCCTATCAAAACTCCAGTTTATATAATTTAATTTTACAAATTTATCTAATTATAAGATGCTTATATTACTGCATATTTGGTCGCCAGGCATATTTTTTTAAGTATTTTACTTAAATCTGAAACCAAATCTTAATCGTAATGGTTTATATGTATATCATCAAAGTTGCCTAGGTGCATCTATTATACGCAAAAGTACATCTAATTTAGAAGGAGAGGAAAATGCTAAAAAACCCAGAATATAGTCAAGCATTTGATGGTTACGAGAACGATCAGGTAGAAACCCATGTAGAAACCCGTATAGAATCTGCGGCAGAAGACTTCGCACATGGAGAACTCGAAGACACTGAGGACTATTATGATGAAGAGGCACTGGATACTGAGCAAGTTACTGTAAAAACTAAGAAGCCAGAGAAAGAAATTGATATCAAGAATCATGATCTTAGACTGGTAAATGCATATTTCCAAGAAGTAAGCACTGAGCCCTTATTAACACCTCAGGAAGAATCTCTAGTTGCTGCGATGATAAAATGCTGTGAGACAAAGGCAAAAGAGATTAAGACAATTATTGAAAATATTCTTGGTAAGAGACTAGAAGATGATACTGGGGAAATCGAGTTGAATATAAATAATTTCCTCGGGAATGCTTCTGGTTCATCTAAGACTAATAAGAAGCTAAAGGATATAAAAGAAGTAGCCCGTCTCAAGATGTTGGTAAATCTGTATAGAGCGACTATAAATAAGGGCGTCCAATTTAGAAACAGATTTGTTAAATCCAATCTCAGGCTAGTTGCAAGCATGGCAAAGAGATATGCCGGGCGAGGCATTCTATTTTTGGACCTAATTCAGGAAGGGAATCTGGGGCTTATAAAGGCGGTTGAAAGATTTGACCATACTAAGGGGTATAGATTTTCAACATATGCATGCTGGTGGATTAACCAGGCTATGACAAGGGGAGTTTTTAATCAAACACGTACTGTTAAGATGCCCGCATATTTACTTGAGAAGGCGGGTAAAGTCAGACACGTAAAAAGGGTGCTGACAGAAACAAACGAAAGAGAACCTATAGCTGAGGAAATAGCTGAAAAGGCTCAGATGAGTGTAGAGAACGTTAAAAGAATCCTCGAGTCTAGCGGCAATAGAGTTGTATGTCTGGACACTCCTGTTTATGATGGGGAAAAAGCAACCTATTTGGATTATCTAGAGGATTCGAGCTCTCTTGTTGTAGATAGCTTGATTGCTGAGATTTCAATCCCCGGCAATATTAACAGCGCGCTCTTAAGGTTGACTGAACGAGAGAGGGAAGTAGTAAAGATGCGCTTCGGCATAGGATACGAATGCGCGTATACGCTCGATGAAATAGGAAAGAAATTTCAATTAACAAGAGAAAGAATTAGGCAGATAGAGAAAAAGGCGCTTGAGAGAATCAGAAGGTCAAAATCAGCTCCTGTATTAAGGAGTCTGATGGATGTTTACAACCACTAAGTAATTCACAGAATTAACTTGCTTATCAGATTTATAACCGGTGAAGGGGGTTTATTCTAGCCCCCCGGCGCCGGTTGTTTAATACTTCTAATAGCCACTCAATCTAATATTTAATTTCTATGTTATTATCATTTCCTGGACTTGCAAATGAAAGCTGATGATATCCATAAAATTGTAAAAATTCTGGCTAAGGAAACGCCAGAGTGGGATGTACCTATTGTTACGCTTGTAGCCGAGTCAACCAATGATCCCTTCAGAGTATTAATCTCGACAGTGCTCAGCCTTAGAACTAAGGACGAGACTACTGCTGTGGCGTCTAGAAAACTATTTAAACTTGCCGATAATCCTTCGGACATGCTTAAGCTCAGTGAGAAAGAGATTATAAAGGCTATATATCCCGTAGGGTTTTACAAAACCAAAGCAAAGAACATTAAATCAATCTGTCGCGATCTTATCTCGAAATACGATTCTAAAGTTCCCGACGATATAGACGAGCTTCTAAAATTCAAAGGAGTAGGGCGGAAAACCGCCAATTTGGTAGTCACGCTTGGCTATAACAAGCCTGGGGTTTGCGTGGACACTCATGTTCATAGAATCTCAAACCGCCTCGGTTATATAAAGACGAAAACGCCCGATAAAACCGAAACTGCCCTTAGGAAAAAGCTCCCCGAGAAATACTGGATCGACTACAATAGCTTACTAGTATCTTTCGGTCAGCATCTCTGCCGCCCGATTTCCCCATTCTGCTCCCGGTGCCCGGTCATAAAATTCTGCGATAGGGT
>SMWY01000132.1 GCA_004356555.1 Candidatus Dadabacteria bacterium | reverse complement strand
TTATACCTTTCCGTAAGCGAATATGTCGAAGCTAGAGAGCTTACACTTGGAGAAGAATCTTACTATTCTATTGTAGGAGTAGAAGAGGGCATAGTCTAAACCATTTTACTCTACCAATCTATAGAATCCTTATGGTTAAGTTTATAGTTCCCGAATTTGTCTCGATAGTAGGCCTAAGGTAACCTCTTGTAATAATTATGAGCAAGAAAAGAATAGTCGTTGCAATGAGCGGAGGCGTTGACAGCACTACGGTTGCAGCGCTCCTTAAACAAGAGGGCCATGAGGTTATAGGCATTACTATGCAGCTTTTGGATTATAAAGATGCCGAAGGTGGATGCTGCTCATTAGACCATGTGGTTGATGCGAGGCGTGTAGCTCAGGAGCTTGATATACCCCATTACGTAGTCAACTTTATGGATTCCTTTAAAGAACTCGTACTCAAAGACTATGTAGAGAAATATGAATCGGGGAAAACGCCGATCCCCTGCGTACTATGTAACCAGTTTGTAAAATTTGATCTTCTTTTAAAACGCACGCTAGAGCTTGGAGCCGACTATTTGGCAACAGGGCACTACGCCAAGATAGAGAGAGTAAATGGAATATATTCGTTGAACAAAGCAGATGACGAAAACAAAGATCAGACATATTTTCTCTATACCTTAAAACAAAAGGAACTGAGCCGCCTTATGTTTCCCTTGGGCTCACTAAAAAAGGATGATGTGAGAAATATGGCGAGAAAACTTAACCTGAAATTAGCAGAAAAACCCGATAGCACCGGCGTTTGCTTTGTACCCTCTGGCAACTATAGGGATTACTTAATTAGTCAGTCCGAATTTACAGAGAAGGAAGGAGACATAGTTAATACCCAAGGGGATGTCATGGGAAAACATAAGGGAATCTTCTCGTTTACAGTGGGACAGAGAAGAGGGCTTGGGATTGCAGCAGGTAAGCCTATGTACGTAGTTGAGATTGAGCCTTCTGAAAACCGAGTGGTTGTCGGGGAAGAAGATAAAATATACAGCAATAAACTCCTGGCTGAAAAAATATCCTGGGTCGAGGATCTAACAGCGAATAACAGCAGTACTGATAATATAGCAGAAAAAGAATTCGAAGTGAAAGCAAAGGTAAGATATAGACACCGTGAAGATGACGCGCTTGTAACTATGAAGTCTGACACAGACGCAGTGGTTGAATTTAAAAACCCCCAGCGCGCAATTACCCCCGGACAAGCAGTCGTATTTTATAAGAACAATAAAGTACTTGGCGGCGGATGGATAAACAGGGTGCTGTAGATATGAAAAGCGTCTCTATAGTCACATTAGGGTGTAAGGTAAATCAATATGACACCGCTGTAATTCTCAACCAGCTACCAAAAAGCAAATACAAAACGGTTCCTTTCTCGGATAAGGCAGACGTATATGTAATTGATACCTGCACCGTGACCCACAAAGCGGACGCCGAGGCAAGGAATTATATTCGCCGTGCTAAACGCGCTAACCCCGATGGTGTGGTTGTAGTCACTGGCTGCTATGCACAGGTATCCCCTGAAGAACTAAAGGAAGTTAAAGGAGTCGACTATGTAATCGGAAACTCCCACAAATTCTCCTCCCTTTTAAAAATAATAAGAGAAGGGAAACGTCAAGAAGAACCCAAGGTCTTTATATCCGACATTTTTAAGGAGAAGAATAGAGGTTTTGAATCCCCCGACATAAAAGTATTCCCTGGCAGAACAAGGGCATTTCTCAAAGTACAGGACGGCTGCAACTATGCATGTACTTTCTGTATTATCCCGCGTGCCCGAGGAAGATCCCGGAGCCTAGACATTCCTGAAATTCTTCATAGAATGGAAAAATTAGCCCTATCTGGTTATAAGGAAATCGTTTTGACCGGGGTTCATATCGCGAGCTATGGTAGAGATATAGGGTCCAATTTTTTTGAACTGATTAGAGAGATAGAGAAAGAAAAAATAGTAAATCGCGTGAGATTAACATCTCTTGACCCGGCTGATACGGAATTTGAGCTTATAGATTTTATTGCAGAATCCGAGACTATTTGTCCGCAGTTTCATATTGCACTTCAGAGCGGTGATCAGGACGTTCTTAAAAGAATGAGAAGAAGATACGATCCCGAAAGATTTCTCGACTTAGCCAATCTGATTAGAAAAAGAATTCCTGACGCCGCAATCGGCTCAGACATAATGGTTGGATTTCCGGGAGAGACCGAGCACGAATTTCTAAACACCTATCACATTGCCAAGGATTCTCCTCTCACTTACTTCCACGTATTTCCTTATTCGAAAAGAAAGATGACCCCGGCCGCGGTGATGCCTGAGCAGATACACCCTGAAATAGTAAAAGACAGAAGCAAACGACTAAGAGAACTCGGCAGTAATAAAAAAACTTCTTTTTTTAAACAATTCATAGGAAGAAAATTCCCAGTACTGATCGAGAAAGGCTCAAAGGGCACAACACCCAACTATATCCCGGTCAGGATAACAGGGGGCAGCTTCAACATCGGAGATGAAGTATTAGTTAGAATCAGCGGTGTAAAAAACGAAGAAGCCCTTGGAGTCCCCGAAGCAGCAATAACATAAGTCTTACAATTTAATATGCCCGCCAAGCTAAAATTTCTCTCATTATTTCTTCTCCTTATACAATCTTCATGCTACATAGGTTATACATCAGGCGATGAACTCACCGAGGCAAACTGGTTTAACTCAAAAGACACTTTAACCGTATGGGCCCTTGCCGATATACAGCCTAGAAGTAGAGGACATGAAGAAGCTTTTGAGATCGCAATAACCGATATAAACGATTATGTCCCAAATATAGACCTCGCCATTGTAGCGGGCGACATAGTAAATCAAACTGACGAAGAAACCTTTGATTGGTACGTTCAAACTAGAAACAACTCTTACATTGAAGAGTGGTACGAGATAATAGGTAACCATGATCTAAAAACCGATATGGGAAAACTCTTTAGAGAAAAACTCAGAGAGAAAGTTAACTACTCGGTAGTAAAGGGGAATATTCTCTTTATATTCATGTCCGATTCCCAGAGAGGAAAAGCAACTGAGATATCTGATGAAGTGTTTAACTGGTGGAAGGCTCTAGTAGCAAATAATCAGGATAAAATTATAGTCGTCACCACCCATGCACCCCTTGAGGATAGCGGAATACCGTTCTCATCTTTTAGAGATCGGCAAATAATTAATTCTAAGAGATTCACTCAAGTACTTAAAGAATACCGAGTTGATTTATGGCTCTCGGGACACTTGCATCTACCGCATGGAATTATGAATAATATTGTGCAGAAAGATAAATATGAGGGTACAATTTTTGTCCATATATCTTCCATTCGCCCTGAAATTATGGGGCTAAAAGAGTCTGAATCACGCCTCCTCACATTCGCATGCGGATCCGACAAAGTTCTCATTAGAGTAAGAAATCATAAAGACGGAAGATTTATTCCTAATCAGGACAGGGTATTTACACTTTCAAAAGAATACGGATGCAAAAATGAACCCTCTTTAAATTAAAATCATCCAATAAATAGGACTATGATACAGACTATCTCTAATTGAGCTTTTAATCTTTACCCATTACGGATTCTACAATCACTGAGAGGGGAAAATGGAAACCGGGTTTCTTAAAAAGCTAATTAATATTATTGTAACTAAAGATAATGAGTACATATCTGATAAATCTGATGAAGAGCTCGTTAATCTTTATACGGAAATTGGTGACGAGAATGCATTTGATGAAATTGTCCGCAGATACGCAAATAAAATTTACGGTTTTGCGCTCAGGATAACGCGTAATTCAAGCGATGCCGAGGAGGTTTTCCAGGAAGTTTTTCTTACTCTGACCAAAAAACTGGACACTTTCCGTGGAGAATCCAAATTTTCGAGCTGGCTTTACAGGATAACGGTTAATGCCAGCTACATGTACTTAAGATCACAAAAAAAGCATGAAAGCAATATCAGTCTTGAAAATTACTACCCTTATGACGAAAAAGGCACCCTTATGGGTAGAGTTATGGCAAAGGACTGGAGCTCAAGACCGGACATTATAATTTTTAGTAATGAGGCGCTTAAAATAATAGACAAATCAATTAATGAACTGCCTGAGTCCTATCGAACAGTTTTTCATCTAAGAGATGTAGAAGGGCTCTTAAACGAGGAAGTGGCAGATATACTTGAGATCTCTATACCCGCAGTAAAGTCAAGGCTGCACAGAGCAAGACTATTTTTACGTGATAGATTATCTGACTATTTCCATGAGTGGAGAAGATAGAAATTATGTTTATGTGTAAAGATGTAGTTGAAAACATTATGGGTTATATTGACTGTGAGCTGGATCTTCAAACTCTAAAAGAGCTTGAGAAACACACGGGGGACTGTCCGGAGTGTATGGCTTTTGTAAATACTTATAAGAGGATGCTTGAAATTACAGGAAAACTGAAAGATAAGCCATTCGTTACTCCGGAAATCAGAAACAGGTTGAGAATTCTTCTTAAATCAAAAGTAAAACCTGCTTAATCCCTAAAGTCACTATTTCTAAATACTGAATTCTTATTGTCTTTATCTTATATTAATAGATACGATCAATAGTTGGATAAACCTTAGGTACTTAATGTATAAAAAGGAATTTACCTAGTAATCGGCGTCTGGCTTACAGAAGAGAAACCGGGATTAGAGCCAGCTTGATTTTGGTAAATTTGATTATAGATAGCGTTGGCACGATCTGTATCACCTAATTTTTGATACGATAAAGCGATATGAAGCTTTGCTTGCTTTTCATAAGGGCTTGACGGGTCATTTATTTTAGAGAGGTAATCAATAGCTTTCTGCCACTCGTTTTGATTAAAATATGCAAGCCCCTGATTTAGGACCGCTGATTCAACTAACATAGGCTCGTTTACTTCTTTTGATTCAAAACGCTTTAGCAAACTGACAGCCTCATTGTAGTTAGTGTTTTTAAAATTAATAATTGCTGCATAGTATAAGGCTATATTAGATATACCTTCACCGGGATATTTTTCAGCAGTATCTAAAAATCCTTTAAGTGCCACTTCATAATCTCCCGCATCAAACAACACAAACGCATTGTCAAACATAACATTAGCTTCAAGTTCTTTTTTATGAGAATTGGAATTTACAAAAAAAGCACCAACGAGAATAATAATTATAACAGCTAATGCTATAAGAATTTTTTTTGCGTGGTCCGAAGCAAAATCAATTACCCGAACAACGGTTTTATTAAATTCATCGGGCTGTTTAAGCTCCTTTTCAGTATATTTGATTTTTGTAGCCATGGGGGGAAATTATAATCGCAGCTTATAGAATTACAAGATCACTTCATGCTATTATTTTGATTTGAGAAGATTTTGATATAAAAAGATATCGTGCCACTCAAACAGCTGTAAAAGTTCATATACATATGAGACAGTATGGAAAAAGAGAAAGAGGAGTAAACTTCAAACAAGGAGGACCCTTCGATGAGCTTTTTTAGTATAGCCAAAGGATTCCATAAATTATCAAGCCACCCCCGCCGGAGCTTACCCAAAAGGAGCTTGAGAGGGAATGCGAGCGCAACTCAATCAGATTGTTTGTCTTGCCTCCAAGGAGTCCTAAGTTAAACGTATGTGTGGAGAGGACACAGAGAACATACCGCGAGGAATTCTACGATATCACGGATGTCCCCCCCCGGACTATGCCCGAACTCAATAAAGAGTTAAGACGCTGGGAATACGTATATAAGTGTATCCGCCCGCACCAGGCGCTTGGGTATAAAACACCCTTGCGGTTCTTAAAGGATAATGGCATCACTGATGATTATAAAAACCCCCCTCCCGTTTGTCTCATATGTCTTGAACCTATACACAGCTTGCGGATTGTCGCAGTCAAAGCTAAACTTCTTTTAGGGTGACCACAATGCTAAGATCTCTATCGGTTTTATTGATACTCTTTTCTTTGTTAAGCTTCTATCTAAGCTATGCCGACACCAAGAACGGAGAAAAGCTAAATACTCCGGCTATAGAAAGCAACATAGAGAAAAATGTTAAAGAGAATCCATTACCAAATGAAATAATAGTAATTGAAATAAACGGAACTATTAATCCCGCAACTCTGGACTACATAAGGACAGGGCTAAAAGAAGCCGAAAGGAAATCAGCCCAGGCACTATTCATTCTTTTAGATACTCCGGGAGGCCTTCTCTCTTCAACAAAAGAAATTGTAAAGCTTCTACTTAATTCTCCCATACCTGTGGTCGTATATGTATCTCCAAGCGGTGCCTCAGCAACCTCAGCAGGCGTATTCATTACATTAGCAGCCAATATTGCAGCCATGGCACCAGGCACCAGCATAGGAGCTGCCCATCCTGTATCCCTAATCCCTGGGGGAAAACAACCTGAAAAGAAAGAACAGGACCCTACAAAAAAAACTAAAGAACAAAATGACAACGAATCTGCAGAGAAAACAAATGAAGATATTATGAGTGAGAAGATCGAGAACTATGCGTCCTCATTTATTGAGAGCATTGCCGAGCACAGGGGGCGCAATATGGAGTGGGCAATTGACGCTGTAAGGGAGAGCGCTTCAATTACCGCGACAGAAGCGCTGGAAATGAAAGTAATAGATTTAATTTCTCCTAGCATCGCTGATCTTCAAACCCAGATTAACGGGATGAAGGTAAAACTCCCCCAAGGAGAGAGAACCCTTCTTACCAGCGGAGCTAAAATACAAAGAGTTGAGATGAGCATTAAACAGAAATTAATTGATATATTAAGCACTCCTGATATAGCGTTTCTTTTATTATCACTTGGCTCTCTTGGATTACTGCTTGAGTTCTATAATCCGGGGCTTATTTTCCCAGGAGTAGCGGGGGTAGTGTGCCTCATGATGGGGTTCGTATCATTCCAGATACTCCCGTTTAACTATGCAGGAGTTGTATTACTCCTATTAGCACTAGGTCTATTTGTTGCGGAGGTATACATCTCGAGCTATGGGCTTTTAACCACAGGGGGGGTTATCAGTTTCGCCTTGGGAGCGCTGCTCCTTTTTGATACCCCTGATTCGGATATAAGAGTGGGCTACGGGGTTGTAATCGCCTCAACCGGCGCCATCGCTCTCTTTTTTGGTTATGTTCTCTTTTATTTAATAAAGGCTCAGAACTTAAAACCGCTCGCGGGCATGGAAGGTCTTATTGGAGAAGAAGGAAGCGCAGTTTCTGACATTGGGGAATCCGGCAAAATATATGTGATGGGCGAATACTGGGACGCTCTGAGCGATGAACCCATTAGTGAAGGCGATAAAATAAAGGTTGTAGAATCCAAAAAAGGCTTCAAACTAAAAGTAGAGAAGGTCGAAAGTTAAAATAAACTAGGAGGCATCAAAATGTTTTCACCTGTAATCATCTTTGTTGGAATAATTGCGCTTTTCATTTTATCCGGAATTAGAATATTAAACGAATACGAGAGGGGTGTGGTATTCAGGCTGGGAAGAATAGTCAACTTAAAAGGCCCGGGGTTAAAATGGATTATCCCTATGGTCGATAAAATGACCAAAATCAGCTTGAGACTTATTACTATGGATGTTCCTCCTCAGGATGTTATTACCAGGGACAATGTTTCTGTAAAAGTTAATGCTGTAGTCTATTTCCGCGTTGTAGACCCAATAAAAGCGATCATACATGTAGAAAATTATCTTTACGCAACATCTCAATTGTCTCAGACAACTCTAAGAAGTGTCTTGGGACAGGTAGAGCTTGATGAGCTGCTAGCAGAAAGAGAGAAACTTAATATTAAACTTCAGGATGTTCTCGACAAACAAACAGACGCCTGGGGAATAAAGGTTACATTGGTCGAATTAAAGTATGTTGACCTTCCGGATGACATGAAGCAGATCATGGCACGTCAGGCAGAAGCGGAAAGAGAGAGAAGGGCCAAGATTATAAACGCCGAAGGTGAATTCCAGGCTGCGACAAAATTGACTGAAGCTTCTGATATCCTCAGCCAGAATCCTATGGCGCTCCAGCTAAGATATCTTCAGACCTTAACTGAGATGTCCGGGAACAAAAG
>SMWY01000131.1 GCA_004356555.1 Candidatus Dadabacteria bacterium | reverse complement strand
GTGTAAATTTGTATTTAGGTAGAATAACAATCGCTTTTTGGATTAACCCAGAACACTTTATTCACAATGACCGAATTTCTTGCAAAATTCAGTATGCCCGGATAGCTCAGTCGGTAGAGCAGAGGATTGAAAATCCTCGTGTCGGCAGTTCGATTCTGTCTCCGGGCATGTTACTTTAAATAACTCTCTATAGGTTATCCCATGAAATTTCCTGTTCATTTACAAGCACTGTATTCCAGGCCAGGCACTCCTCTAAGAATTGGCTTTTACTTCTTGAAATTGTTATCATTTTTGGCCTAAATAGTCTTGCTATTGGGTAGATTTATGATGTAAACTTAATATGGGTACATGAATTACTCTGGGGTTGGAGAAACTATAATAGTTGGAGGTATTAATAATGAGATTTGGTGATTATTTAAAGAGCAAAAGAAAGCAGAGGAATATTACCCAAGAGGAGCTTGCTCGCAGCCTTAAAGTATCAAGTGTGTTTGTACACCAACTTGAGACAGGGAAAGTGGATGCCCCGTCAATTGAAAGATGCCAGCAAATGGCTGTCGTCTTAGAAATCGAGATTGACGAGCTCTGGACTGTTGCTAGAAAAGAGCGTCTTAAAAGATTTATGGAAAAAGAAGAGATCGAGCAGGAGAGCTTCGAAGTTCTGACAGAAACTGAGAAAGCTTTAATAAATCTTTATAGAAGTTTGGACAATGATATGAGACGTGATTTTGGGGGAATGATTTTTATGCTCCTTAGACATACAAAAGACCAAGGAGTTCAGGAGATACTCGAAGAGTTCATGAAAAAATGCGCTTAACAAATAAGTTTTCAATTATTTTCAAGGCACTTGGTATAGAGATCTGTATTCTTGCTCTCATAGGATTGGTGTTCCTTTTTCAGTTCAACACGGCAAAATCTGAGTTTGTGACTAAGACGAGAGCTATCTCTGAAACTATAGGAGATCTTGCAATTGATTTCTATTCCGAAGAAGGGATAGAGCCTACTAGCGGTGACTTTTACCTTTTCCTCGATAAGAGGCTCGGCAGGAAAAAGTTGTTCAATACATTTGAGATATCTCCTAAATTTTTCAGCGTGATTTTTAATAGAGAAGGATTTTTAACCAATGATTATGATTTGGAAGAAGGTTATTCCGTAAAAGATTCTAACGGGATTTTATCAGTATTAGTGCCTTTTTCTGGAAGGGACCAGAGTGAGTACTTAGGTCTTGTGAAAATTGATTCCGATACGAGTGCTATATTGAAGAAAGTTTTTGCGGATAACTACTTGTTATATGCTGCTATGCTAATTGTTCTAAATAACCAGGCTTTTATCTTTTATCTTCTAACGAGAAGAAAAAGAGAGGTTGTTTTCGAGAAGGGATATCTTAAAGAGCATTCAATTGGTGCACTTAAAATTATGCATAAGGTGTTAGGAGATGTTATTGAAGACCATCAGACTGAAATTGAACCTGATGATAAGAAAAAGAGCCAAGAGGCTGATAAAAACGTAATCTCAATTTCAGATTTAGCGGATAAGAGAAAAGGATGAAGAAATATATTCTTCTTATTATTACAGTATTGTTGATGGCGTGGGGATGCGACTCTCCTGAAAATGACGGAGCAGTTGCATTAGACGGTCCCATATTGGAAAGTGTTGATAGTGACGGCATCCTAGAATTTAACGGTGCTGTTATAAACACAGGGGATACCCCGGTGCAATCGATTTATGTGGTAATTGTCCTCAAGGACGAAAACGGAAATATTATTGAGGCTAATTCTACCTCTATATTTGAAGAGGGGAGCGGTGATTTGCTTTACCCTTCAGAAAGTGTATTTTTCAATGTTTCAGTAGACTCAGACCCAAATAGAGTGTTCTCAAAAGATGTGGAAATCTATTATGAAGATCTTCCTGAGTAGTTGGCTTTGTTACTAGCTTTCCTTCTTTTTAATACAACCCGTAATGTTTTATTTTAAGTTCTCATTTTATGACTTTCCCCCCGAATTATCTTATTGATCCCTATCGTTCAGAGCTTTTTTCCATTTTGTCTCCAAAGTATAATGTATTATGTAAAAAAGATTATAATAGTGCATAAAAATTGAAGATTACTACTCAATACAAGATATACTTTAATATATATTGGGTGGAAGAATAAACCGCAATCTAGGGTCAGTGTCAGTTAATTTGGTAAGCTATGGGACTCGCATTAAGAACCTCCTAGCCCACAAAGTGTCTTAGCATATTTGACCTATCATTAATAGGCTAATGGTATTTCCCGCTTGATCAAAAAGGAGGGAATGATATCATAGTTTTCAGGTTTTATGTTCTAAGGGGCAAATTGTTCGCTGAATTTATGGAGGCTGCGCAGAGTCGTATAAAGGTTTATTATGAAGTGTATTTTGTGTGAAAAAAGAAAACCAAAGAGGTATTGCCCCGCAAAAAGAACCTCAATTTGTCCTGTTTGTTGCGGTGAGAAAAGAGGGGTGGAGATTAACTGTCCTCTGGATTGTCCTTATTTTGTTGAGGGTCAGAAACATCATCAGCAAAAGATGATGCATCAGAGAATTAAGAAAGAAGGTGTACAAAGTTATGTCCGGAAAGCAGAGCTTTACAAACATAATCCGGAACTCTTTGCCAGGCTTGAAAAGGGTTTTGTCAGCATATTCAGAGCAGATAAAAGTTTAACAAATAGTGACTTAGTTTCCGGATTGGACTTGGCGAAAAAGACCCTTGAGACAGAAAAGAAGGGGTTTATATATCAACACCAGAGCGGCAACGAATATGCCGATGAAATCTCAAATCTTGTGCTTTCCATAGTAAGTGAATATAAAGATAACCCGGACGTCGGGCCAAATAGGATTACTCTTGATTTTGGCATTATGGTTATTGGAGAGTTTTTAGGCGAAGCCAGGTTTTATATGGAAAATGACTCAAATCCTAAGAGTTATTTGACTCATCTAATGAGGTATCATCCTGAGGAAGAAGCCCCGGCCCTGGCTGAAAGTAAACTAATAATAACACCCTAAAACAATATAGGTTGGAAAAGAAGGCTCCTACTTTTTGCTGTTTCCGGAAGGCACGGTGTTGATAATAGCTGATATGATAAAAGCAATAACAGCAACTATAGCAAGAATCTTAAAATAGGCATCCCAATTAATTGATATTCCCAAATAAAATCCAACACCGACAAATGTGAATAGTATAAGGCAAATTAATATTGCGCCCGGAATATTTTTATTAAGCACTTAGTTTGTTCCTCCTAATTGGATACCTATTATTAATAAGGCAAAGGAATTTTATCTGAATAAATGACGATATTCAAATTCTGATATAATATAATCAGATTTGGTATCTATGTTGAATATTAAGGTGTTGATTGAACTCGGGTTATAATGAATGTAAGCTTTAGAAAAAGCAATTACTATTAAGTATTTTTATATCCGTTTTTATTACTTGTCCTAAATTGAGGCTTATTCTTCTTCCATGACAAATTTATGAGAGTACCCAAACCCAAAGAAATATTAAGGTTATTAAAGAGTTCAAATGATCGTCCTATGAGATCTAAAGAGATATCAAACAGACTCGGCATGCCCAAAGAAGCAAGGCCCATTTTAAAAAAGATCCTCCGGAAGATGATATCTCAAGGGAAATTAGCCAGGGTTGACGGAGGGAAATATGCAGTTTCAGAAGATAAAAAGGCAAGTCCAAAAACAAACGAATATATGGACAAGCCTAAACCTAAACCACCTTCGTCAAGTGTCAGGCTTACGGGTGTCATAAAGGATGGAAAGATTATTGGGAAGTTTGTTAGAACCGGAAAAACAGGAAAGATTATTCCAAGAGATGGATTAATACCTCACATAATTTTACAACCTAGTGAAATAAAGCAGCTTAGGAATCACTCCCTTGTCGTAGCTGAGCTACATAATAAAATTTCTAGAAGCGGTCGTTTAAGAGGTAGTGTGGTAGAAGTTCTAGGTAAAGCGGGTGATCTGGATACTGAAAAAAAGGGTTTGTTGGTCGAGTATGACTTATCGAATGAATTTCCTGCAGACATACTGAGAGAGCTAAATAAAATATCTGACCGAATCCCTAATACTGAAGTTAAAAGAAGGGTGGATTTAAGAAAAAATACGATCTTTACTATTGACGGTGAGGATGCCAAGGATTTTGATGATGCAGTTGGAATTCAAAGAACCCGGAGCGGGTACAAACTCTTGGTGTGCATTGCGGATGTGTCTTATTATGTGAGAATGGGTGACGCTATTGATAATGAGGCTTTAAGTAGAGGAACTAGCGTTTATCTTCCTGATAGGGTTATTCCAATGCTGTCAGAGAAACTTTCTAACGATCTATGCAGTCTTGTCCCCTATGAAGACCGCTTGACTAAAACAGCTGAAATGGATTTTAACCAGAAAGGGGACATGATAGGTTTCAAGATATACAATAGCGTAATTAATAGTTCAGCCCGTCTTACCTATACAGAAGTAGTCGAGAATCTTTCTAAAAAGGGGCAGATACCCCAGGGACAAAAGCATATTATCCCTGTGCTGAGGATTATGAAGGAGTTATATGAGAAAATTAGAAAGCTTAGAATTAAAAGTGGCAAACTTGACTTTGATATTCCCGAGCCAAACCTTGTTAGAGACGAGCTGGGAAGAGTAGTAGATGTTATCAAGTCAAAGAGAAACTTTGCTCATGAGATGATTGAGGAATTTATGATTGCAGCTAATGTAGCGGTTGCAAGTTATTTGTGTGATTCGAAGGTCCCTTCCATTTATCGAATTCATGAAACGCCCGATCCGGAGTCTCTAGTGAAGCTCAAAGAAGGCCTTAAGAAGCTGGGCTATATGCTTTCAGCAAGTGAGGATATTAATACTTTTGATATTCAGCGGATAATTAATCAGTCCAAGGGTAAGAATGAGGAAGTGCCGGTTAATATGTTAATTCTTCGTTCTTTAAAGAGGGCTTATTATTCAACTCTTGATGAAGAGCATTTTGGCCTTGCTCTTGTTCACTATACACATTTTACCTCTCCAATAAGACGTTATCCGGACTTAATCGTCCACAGAATGATAAACTCTCTTTTGTTAAAGAAGTCACCTCCATATGATGAAAAAACAGTTGAGTGGATAGCCGAGCATTCTTCTAAGAGAGAGAGGTTGGCCAATGTAGTTGAACGAGAGGCAATGAGTCTTGAAAGAACACAACTGATGAAACCCTATATTGGAGAGGAGTTTGAAGGAATAGTGATTAGCGTGCTGCCTTTCGGTATGTTTGTAGAAATTAAAGAGATGTTTGTTGAAGGGCTTATTCCTAAAGACAGTATTACTAATTGGAGAAATCGGTGGTTTGATATAGGGCAAAAGGTTAAGATCAAAGTAGTAGCCGCTAATCTTGAAAAGAGAGGTATCACACTTAACTTAGTTTCATGAGAATCATCCCCAACAACCTTTAATCTTACTCCCGTTTAAATCTCAACTTTAAATAAACCTTTAAGGCTAAATGCAAAGCCTACATTATGAATCATTCAACGGTAGCTTTCGGGATGAATGTTTAAACACCCACTGGTTTCTGTCCCTTAACGATGCGAGGGAAAAGATAGAAACTTGGAGGAGAGACTACAACGAGTTCAGGCCACATTCGGCGCTGGATAATATGACGCCAGAGGAGTATGTGAAAAAGCATTTAAAAACGCTAGAAATCTCTAGTTTACCTGGTACAGTTTTTGGGTGAGGCTTAATATGAAAAATTATAACTTAAAAGGTGGACTGCTTTCTGTGTTTTAGGCAAGGACATTTGGCGGTTTAATTAACTTGTAATCTTCAAGAAATTCATTCGGCGTCTTGCCGCCCAATCCTCAATGCTCTAGATTGTTGTAGTAAGTATTCCATACTCGAATCTTCCTCTCAAGATCTC
>SMWY01000130.1 GCA_004356555.1 Candidatus Dadabacteria bacterium | reverse complement strand
CTCTTGATCGGATCTTTCCGTGTTCCCCGTCCAGAAGTTCCATATCTTCTTCTTTTGGAGAGGTAAATGGATGGTGCATAGCGACATATCGTTTCTCTTTATGATCAAAATCAAAGAGTGGGAAACCCTCGACCCAGAGGAAGTCAAATTTATTATGGTCTATCATGCCGAATCTTTCCCCGAGACTTAGTCTAAGATGTGAAAGTACAAGGTTTACTATATGGGGGGTATCCGCGCCGAAGAAGACGATATCTCCGTCTTCCAAATTTAGAGTCTTTTGTAAGTTTTCTTTTTCTTCTTCGCTAAAGAATTTGACGACAGGAGACTGCCATTCGCCCTCTGAGACTCTTATCCACGCTAGTCCCTTTGCTCCCAATGATTTTGCCGCTTCAGTTAGATCATCAATCTCTTTTCTTGAAAGCTCTCCTGCCTTTCCTTTTAAGTTAAGGACCTTAATTATTCCGCCGTTCTTAATCGCACCACTAAAAACTTTGAATTCCGAGTCCGCAAAAATATGAGAAATATCCTGGAGCAAAAGTCCAAACCTTGTGTCAGGTTTATCAGAGCCGTACTTTAGCATAGCCTCTTCGTGGCTTATTCTCTTAAATGGGATATCTATTTTGATCCCTTTTGCTTCCTTAAATATGGCCTTTAACATTCCTTCTACAACACTCATTATGTCCTCTTCTTTAATGAACGTCATCTCTATGTCTATCTGTGTAAACTCAGGCTGGCGGTCCGCTCTCAGGTCTTCATCTCTGAAGCATCTGACAATTTGATAGTAACGGTCCAATCCAGAAACCATGAGAGTCTGTTTTAAGAGCTGAGGTGATTGTGGGAGGGCATAGAACTCTCCGGGATTAAGCCTGCTAGGTACAAGGAAGTCTCTTGCCCCTTCAGGTGTGGATCTAGTTAGATAAGGAGTTTCAATTTCCAGAAAACCTTCTCCGTTTAAATAATTTCTTGTAGCTGTGGCTACTTTGTGACGGGTAATAATATTTTCTTTCATCCCCGGTCTTCTCAAGTCAAGGTAGCGGTATTTCATCCTTAAAAGCTCATCTACATTAATATCTTCTTCTATTAGGAAAGGAATTACTTTAGAGGTATTTAAGACTTTTACTTCACTTGCCATAACCTCAACTTCGCCCGTATCAAGTTTAGGATTAATTGTTTCAGGAGAGCGTTTTGATACTTTACCTTTAATTGCTACTACCCATTCATCGCGAATTATCTCACCTTTTTTGTGCACTTCTTCACTTATCTGGGGATTGAGAACAGCCTGCACCAGTCCTTGCCGGTCTCTGAGATCTATAAATATTACTCCGCCATGATCCCTGTGAGATTGAACCCATCCCATGAGTACAACTTCACGCTCTAGGTCATTTGTCCCAAGCTCGCCACAATAGTCTGTTCTTTCCCACTCTCCCATAATTTCAAGTATCAAATCGACTCCTTTTCATTCTCTAATTTCCGTTAAAACGGAGAAATGTTAACCTTTATCTTCGATTTGGCAAGGAAAATGTTAGTATATAATAGTGGACATTTAGTTTCCATAGAGTTTGTTCAGCTGGGAAAGTAAATTAAGCTATCAGCATTCGATTTTAGAGGTGATAGTGTTAACTTTTAAAATTGATGTCGTTTTAATAGAAAAAAGGATCAAGACAATTCAATATTTGAATATCTTATTCGGAATAGAGTTATATGAACAGCAATAATCCTTTTAAATCAGGGTTCATCACAGTTGTTGGTAGGCCGAACGTTGGCAAGTCGACTCTAATCAACGCTCTTGTAGGAGAGAAGATAGCAGCGGTCTCTGAAAAACCCAATACTACCAGGAACAGAATATTGGGGATCCGAACTCTTCCTGATGCCCAGCTCATTTTTCTAGACACCCCGGGGATACATAAGGCGAGAGGAAGACTCGGGAAAGCCATGGTTAATACGGCGATGAGTGCAGTCCAGGAGGCTGACGTCATCCTTATGATGGTAGAGGTAAAAGATACATTTGGGAAAGGGGACGCGTTCATAATAGAAAGTCTTCCCAAGCCTGCCATTTTAGTGATTAATAAGATTGACACGATAAAGAAGGGGAATATCTTAGAAATAATCGAGAGGTCGAAAGATTTTAGCGAAAAGATTAAAGAGGTTATACCTATATCGGCATTGAATTCAGACGGGATAAGTCAACTACTCACTATAATTTCAAATTATCTTCCAGAGGGGCCTAGACTTTTCCCTGAGGATATGATTACGGATCAGCCGGAAAGGTTTATAGTTGCCGAGTTTATAAGGGAGAAGATTTTTACCCTGACACAAAAAGAAATCCCTTATCAAACAGCAGTAGTAATTGAAGAGTTTGAAGAACTACCAGAAAAAAATTTGATTAATATCTTAGCTGTAATATATGTGGAAAGAAAAAATCATAAGGGCATTATAATCGGCAAGAAAGGGGGAATGTTAAAAGAAGTCGGGACTCTTGCAAGAGCGGATATCGAAAAAATCCTAGGTACAAAAGTTTATCTTGAGCTCTGGGTCAAGGTAAAAGAGGGATGGAGCCAAAGAGATCATCTGATCAGAGAGTTTGGTTACGGGAACTGAAATAATACTTTTTAATATGTAAATCTATTTTCCTTTAAATTCGGGTTTTCTCTTCTCTGAAAAGGCCCTTTGTCCTTCTTTATAATCTTCACTGTCTTGAACTTCCGTAGTCAGTTTCCTGATAAGCTCCTCATCTTTAGGATTCAGTATTTGGTTTCTCTGCCATACATTTGTCATCTCTTTAATTGCTTTAAGTGACAGTGGGGCATTCTCTGATATATCAGACGCAATGTTATATGTAAATTCCTCAAGTTTCGATTTAGGCATGGCGAAATTTACTAGCCCGATCCTCTCTGCCCTCTCGGCATTTATGGGGCTACCGATTAGGAAAAGCTCTTTTGTATATCCGGGCCCGATTAGATTTATAAACCTCCTTACTCCTGTATAAGTATAAACGACTCCCAGTTTCACTGGAGGCATCCCGAAAAGACAGTCATTTGTAGAGATTCTTATATCGCTTGTTACGGCAATCTCAAGACCTGCTCCGAAAGCGTGTCCGTTAATCATAGCTATTATTGGATATGGAAAATTTTCAATGGATTTCATTGCTAGAGAGACCGGGTGTTTTCCCTCATGGTTCTCAATCATATCATTCTTGCCTAAAGCGGATATGTCATAACCTGAAGAAAACGCTTTTTCCCCTGAGCCCCTAATTACAACGCACCTAACTTTATTCCCTTCCTTTAATCTTTCAAGCTGCGTGCTAAGCTCCAAAAGCATGCCGGGAGTAAGTAAGTTTCTCTTTTCCGGTCTATTAAATGTCAGGGTGCAAACCGCCCCTTTTTCTTCAACTATAAGTTCTTTTAACTCTGTCACAAATTGTCTCCAAATCGCTCAGATTGCAATAACAAACTAGTATCGATATGGTGTCGGCTTTGTCAAATTCCACAGCTTTAGTTGATATAAACTAGAGCAATCTTGAAAATTTAGTTATTATTAATAGCTTAATAACTTAGGAGAGTGTGAACATGCCTTTATTTGAATATGAATGTGATAGCTGTATGGATGGTTATAACAGGGACATAGACGCATTGGTTGCAAAACTTAATAAAACTAACGCGACTAAGATTAAGAAAAATAATTCCGGGATTCTTTATGTTGAAGTAACGGATGACGAAAAGCGTAAACAGGTTTTCACGTTGGGCGAAAAAAGTAATAGACGGGGCCCAAGAAGATTCCAATATAAAGTTAGTAAGAATAAAGTTCTCTATCTTGAACTAAAGGATTTTAGATTCAGCTCTTTAGTAATGGATGAGAAAGATGAGAAAGACCTGGCATGCCCGGTATGTAACAGTAAAAAACCACGTAGAATATTCTCAACCTTTAAAGCAATATTTGATGATAAAAGTAAGAGGGCTCCCGGTCCAGGCGACGAACTAAGATGGCATCTGGAATACAAAGAGCAAAAAGACGAGGAACAGAGAAATGACTGGGTTGGTCAGGAACACCTGAACCAGTACTTTAACCGTTAATAATATAGAGTCGGGAGGAGTAAAATGCCGCTTTTTGAATATGAATGCACAATATGCAGGAATAACGTAGACGATTCTTTACTACAGATAGAGAAAAATGTGTCTAAAAAAGTAGTATCTGATCTAGTAAAAAAATATGACAATATAAATCATATAGGTGTTCTAGATCTTGAGAAAGAAAAAGTAGTGGCCGAACATGGGAAGCGGGACAGAGAATGTGTGGACTTAGATTTTTATTTGAACGAAGGCTCCCAGCTCGTGTTTTTCAATCTACAGAAGAATTACCGTTTTTCGGAACTTATTTATGATAAGAAGGATGAAAAAAATTTAAAGTGCCCATTTTGCGAGACAAAAAAAGTTGAAAAGGTAGTATCAAGTTTTGCTTTTACAAGTGATCTATGTACGGATATGCCAAGGCCTGACCTATCCAATCTACCGCCGTCATTAAGAAAAAAGACTTTTATCGGCAACTATATTGAAGAAAAAGATAGACCTAAGAAAAACAGATAACATTCCCTGAGTTTAAATTATTTCTATTGGGTATAAGTCTGGATTATGGAATGCTTTAGCAATTCTATAATGTCATTTTGACTCTTGTCTGTATGCTTCTTTTGGTTTTCCGAATCTTCTTCCGAGCTCTTCGTAAATATCGTTTGGTGTGATCCCAAAATATGATAAAGCTATTAAGGAGTGGAACCATAGGTCTGCAGTTTCGTAAATTATTTCTTTTTTATCCTGGTTTTTTGCGCCGATTATCGTCTCCCCGGCCTCTTCTCCAACTTTCTTAAGAATTTTGTCGAGCCCTTTGGCAAAAAGTCCGCTTACATAAGAGCCCTCTTTTGGATTTAGTTTCCGGTCCTCGATTACAGCATATACATCATCGAGAGTTTTCTCTGAATTTGATGGGCCAAACGAGGGAGCCTCTTTATCACCATCCAAGGACCTATAAAAACAAGTTCTCTCCCCTGTGTGGCAAGCAACTCCTGATTGCTCTACAAGATATAAAATTGTATCCATATCGCAGTCATAATATATCTCTCTTACTTCCTGAACATTTCCTGATTCCTCACCCTTCATCCAGAGTTTCTCCCGGGACCTGCTCCAGAAATGCGATTTTCCAGAGTCTATTGTTATTTGAAGTGCCTCTTTATTTGCATATGCAAACATCAGTACTTGCCCACTGCCTGTATCCTGGACAATTACAGGTATAAGCCCGTTCTCCCCAAATTTAATTTGTTCTAAATCCATTATTTGCCTCCGGGCAATTATATTAACACATTCATTACTTTACTCGAACGCGAGCTTGAATTAATAACCTTTACTTATATGATTTCATGCCTTATATTAATACTAAAATCATACCAAAGGGAGTATTGTAGAATGGCAAGAGTAACAATTGAAGATTGTTTAGAGAAGGTTGTAAATAGATTTGCTCTTTCAGTGGCAGCTATGAAGAGGGCGAAGCTTCTTGTCAAAGGTGCTCCTGTGCTATCTGAAGAGACTGACAATAAAGACGTTGTTTCTGCTCTGAGAGAGATTGCCGAAGAGAAAGTCAAGGTTATATATCCTGTCGGTCAGGATGAGTATTAGTATAATACGTCCTTATTCGATTTTAACTTAATCGGATCAACCGATTACCTATTTTTAAACCCACTTTTATAGCTCTAACAGGAATGAATTGATTCCCATATCGAGGGGTTTTTCCTTTTTCTTGTTGGAACTCATATTGCCAGTGTTTTACGGATCAGATATGTTTTGAACTTAGTCCTAATCAAATATGTATATAACTTTAAGATCAGATGCGTGAACAAATGCAGATTGGAATTGATACCGGCGGAACTTTTACGGATTTTGTATTGTTTGATGGAAACAGTATACGTATCCATAAAGTTCCCTCAACACCTGAAGATCCTTCTCAGGCCATTATCGCCGGTATTAAAGATATTTTGGGGAAAAAGTTAAGCGGTTTCCAAATTATTCATGGGACAACGGTTGCTACAAATGCGTTACTTGAAAGAAAGGGCGCTCGTATAGCCCTTGTAACTACAAAAGGATTTGAAGATGTTATACAAAT
>SMWY01000129.1 GCA_004356555.1 Candidatus Dadabacteria bacterium | reverse complement strand
ATATATATTATAAAATCCTACTTCGATTTATTCAAATCATATTTTACTTTCTAACTATTGCTGCCCGGAGGATAGCGGCCCATCATTGCCAGAGTTTGTCTATCTGATCTTGGTTGTTGCCGTTGTACCAGGTGCCGCTAATCCCAAGATCTTAGGTAAGAGAAAACTGAGGCGTTAAAGACAATACCTCTAACAATACCAAAGTTGGTTTTATAATATTTGAGTTGATAATGCCACCATTCAATGAATTCAAAGATTTAGTTATAATTATAAATCCCAAGGTTCCAAGATACAATTATTTTTTACCCAACAGAAGAATGAGAACGCTTTGCATAGGAGATATACACGGAAACTATAAGGCGCTGGTCCAGGCACTTGAGCGCTCTAAGTTCGATGTGAAAAAAGACAGGCTTATTTCGTTAGGCGATATTTATGACGGGCTCTCCGGCGCGCCGGAGTGTATCGAGTATCTGATGAAAGTAAAAAATTTTATATGGGTGCTCGGGAACCACGACGAATTTGTGAGGCGCTGGTTCAGGGGACAGTGGGATGGAGATCCTTCGGGTGTGGTGCGGTGGCTAGGGAAAGGGGGCAATATTACCAAAAAGGCTTATCACAAAAACGGGAAACTGAGGAAGAAGCTTTTTAAGCGGCATGCGGAATTCATCGAGCGAGCGGTACTATATTATATAGACGAAAAAAAGAGGCTTTATGTGCACGCGGGGCTCAACTGGAAATACCCGGTTGATAAACAGCCTGAAGAAAAGACCTATTACACTGGGCGGGACACCTGGAGGATTGATGCGCCTAAGCTCAAAAAGGCCGGCAAAAAATTTCCCTTCAAAACCGTTTTTATCGGCCATACTCACACAGAGCTTGATTACCCTGACTATAAGCCCGTAAAGATTGCCAACCTCTGGAACCTCGACCAGGGAGCAGGGTGGGAGAGCAAGCTTACTATAATGGATGTGGATACATTTAAATACTGGCAGGGCGGTTAATATCGGTTAGCAAGTATATATCTCTTTGCGGATGTTGTCCTATTTAATTGCTCGGTGTAAATTATCTTTGTCGAGGAGAAATATCAGAATGTCTAAAAAATTAAATAAAGTTTTATTCCTAACTATATTATTGTGCGCCGCCTTGGTATTGGGATGCGGAAAGAAGGGTGCTCCGGTTGTAGATACACAAATTGATCCCGTTCGTATTGCAGTGGCTTTGAGTTTTGCACCTACGGCAGAGCTTCTGAGAGGAGACTTCACGACTCGGACCGGAATCCCAATTGAACTTACAAGCAGTACCAACGGAGAGCTCGTAGAAATGATTCGCGAGGGCGGGGACTTTGATGTATTCATGTCTTCAGATACTAAATATCCCATGGAGCTAATCGATGAGGGGCGTGCCCTTGGTAAGGGCTATGCAATATACGCTCTTGGAACGGTAGCGCTATACAGTAAATCCTGGAAAGTTAATTGGACCGGAGTTAAATATCTAAAGTCCGGGCAATTCACCAGGATTGCAATAGCTAACCCAGAAGAAAACCGTTACGGGAAGGCGGCTATGGAGACCATGAAAATCCTTGAGGTTTATCCAGGGATAAGTGGTAAGCTCGTTTACACTTCTGATGAAAACGAGTCGCTTAAGCTAGTGGAGACAAAGCAGGCGGACGCGGGGTTTATTGCATATGCTGAGCTGTCAGATGCTGATAAGAGGTGGGCATGGGTAGTGCCTGCTGCACTGCATGAGCCGATCATGCAAGCTGCAGTTCTGCTAAGTAAAGACGAGATTCAAGAACACTCTAAGCTCTGGATGGGCTATTTGAGAACGGAGTCGGCAAAGTCCATAATTCGCCAATCAGGATACAGCGTTATAGATGATAAGGCTGTAGGCTCTTCCAACTAACTCTAAGTTAATTCCATATCCAGACTGACTTTCTTATCTACAGGAGCTTTATATTTCTTGAGAAAGCGTGGCTTAAGTTTACAAGATTAGTATAAATTGTCACTGCAATAGGTTACGATAGATACTTAAAGTTATTTCTAGCTATATTCTAAAGTAAGTTTTACTGGTCATGCGGATTATATTGTCGTTACTCGGGTCTATTTTGGGGTGGTTTGAGGGGTTTAAGAACTGTCACGTGTCCCATCTTGCGCCCGTTACGGGTTAGTGATTTTCCGTATATATGTATGCAGGCGCTTTTGGTTTCATAGAACTTTTTCACCTTATTTACATCATTCCCTATAAGGTTGGTCATAACCGCTGCTGAATGAGGAGTAGGGTCGCCTACGGGCAGGCCGCACACGGTGCGTACGTGTTGCTCAAACTGTGAGACAGCGCAGGCGTCAATCGTCCAGTGCCCTGAGTTATGAGTCCTGGGCGCAATTTCGTTTGCCAGTATGCCCGCGTATTTGGTTACGAACATCTCAAGCCCAAGCACGCCGATAAGCCCTACGGCGTCTGCCAGCTTTCGCGCGGTCCTTTTTGCCTTAGTCTCAACTTTCGAATCTAACTTTGCAGGTACAGTGCTGGTGTGGAGAATATGGTTTTTATGCTCGTTAAGAATTGGGCCGTAAATTGCGGAATTACCCTTTTTATCTCGGGCAATGATTACTGATATCTCACATTTAAAATCTATCATCTCTTCAAGTATTAGCTCATCTGAATTTAGCTTATTAAAACTCCTCTTAGAACTATCAGTTGCTTTGTGTACAGTCTGTCCTTTGCCATCATAACCGAACCTTGTGGTTTTCAGTATGTAATTTTTGCTGCCAATCTCCTTAACAGCCTTGTCGATATCGGCCGGACTATATATTGCCGACCACTTTGCTGTCGATATGCCGATTTCGTTTAAGTATTTCTTTTCTGTGATGCGGTTCTGAGAGATTTCAAGAAGCCTATCGTCAGGATAGACAGGTTTTATTTTCTGTATGTAGCGGACTGTAGAGACCGGTACGTTTTCAAACTCGTATGAGACAACATCAACGCTATTGGCAAATGCCCGCAATTTTCTTTTATCACTGTAGGAGCCTACATAAGTTTTGGCGGCTACCTGTTCTGCAGGGCTGTCGTTTTCAGGACTGTATATGTGAACCCTGATCCCAAGCTCAGCCGCAGCTAATGCGCTCATGCGCCCAAGCTGTCCGCTTCCTAGTATCCCTAATGTTTTAGAGTGAGATTTCATTCTGTGCTATCTAACTTAATACCCCTAAAATTAATAAATGTTTGATGATAATAGAGCCCATCTCAGGACTTCTTGGTAACTTTTTTAAGTATCTCTGAGCTAGGGTTCTTTTTGGGTTTTATTGCAATACCTTTAGTTTGTTTGTTCCTAAACTGATCTAGTCTTGTCGCTACTTTATCATCTGATGTAGAGATTATAGCTGCTGCTAGAAGGGCTGCGTTTTTAGCCCCGGCTGTTCCGATTGCGAGAGTTCCAACGGGGATTCCTGCCGGCATCTGTGCTATGGATAATAGACTGTCCAGACCTTTAAGTGCTCTGCTTTCAACAGGCACGCCCAGAACTGGGAGTGAAGTCATACTGGCTGTCATGCCGGGCAAATGGGCCGCGCCTCCTGCGCCCGCGATTATGACTTTAAGACCCCGCTTGCGTGCGGACTTTGCATACTCAAATAGACGATCCGGGGTTCTGTGAGCAGATACAATTCTGCTTTCATATTTTATTTTTAAGGTGTCTAAAATTTCAGCCGTGTTCTCCATAGTCTTCCAGTCCGACTGGGAGCCCATAATGATTCCAACAACTGGTTTTTGTGAAGATCGCGTCATATTTTCAACCAATAATAACAGTATCTATATGCACTCGAGAACGAATAAATCGAAATATGAAACAAATCACATTGACTTTTAAATAAAGGGGAACGGTGCATGCAAGATGTTATGGAAAAATCAAAAAAAAGTCAAATGCGGATAGCATCCGCTAGCTGACTATTTCTAAATTACTTCTGAGGTATGGCGAGACCCCGGAGCTTCGATTCAGCTTGGGAGGTTTTTAGAAATAGTGTGGGAGCACGCCCTGCGTGCAGTGTCCGCTTATACTACAAACTCTTAAGTTTATGTATAGCAAAGTCTATATATAGCAAAAAATATTTCCAATAGTATACTATTTATCTAGGTGAGAGTATCTAAAGGGAACAATTTATTTAATGCAGGATTACTTCTTGCAGCAGTTTTGTGCCTATTTAATTTTACCTATGTAGGCATATCATATGCTGTTACTAAATCCGAACCTATTGACCCAAAGAACACCTTTATTTTAGCCATCGGCTCCTGCCCTCCGTGGCAGCCAATCAGGACGGTATGTAAGAACGACGTTGATCTATTTGTAGCCACTGCAGTGAAGACTATGGGAATTCCTCAAGAAAATGTGAAAGAGGTCGTTGACCCCGAGGCTACATACGGCGGGGTGGTAAAGGGGTTTGAGTGGCTAAAAGAGAAGGCTTCGGATGATAGTGCGGTGATTGTTTACTACAATGGACATGGGGTGCTCTTGGACGGCATTGACGGCAAGAACAAGGAAGAGGTTTTTGTATTATGGTCCGAGGATTTTCCTTTTGCCGGATTATATGCTGTGACGGCTAAAATCTGGATGACGGATAAGGAGATGGCGTCATATTTAAATCAGGTGCCGGGGCGAGCCAAATTAATAGTTGCCGACACTTGTCATGCAGGGGAGGCTGAGGAGTACCTTAAATATAAAGGAAAGCATGTGGATTACGGACTTGTGGATACTGCTTTATTAGCAGCGACAGAAGCGGGGGAGCTTGCGCTTGCTACTGGGGATTATGGGTTATTTACTCTAAGACTTTCAGACGCCATGCGTGATTCTTCTAACATGGAAGAGGCATTTTATAAAGCGAGGCAGAAAACGATGGAAGAATCAAAGGGCATATGCGGAGAGTTGAAGAAAAAAGATTCAAAAGACAAATGCGAAGAACAGGGACCAACGATCGATGACCCGCTTGGAATAGTTAAGCACTTTAAGCTCAATACAAAGAAGGTATCCGGGGATAATTAATTGTCTTAGTCCTTAAAATGAATAATCCGGCTTCACGTATTTTTATCTCGATTATCTAAGAGCTGCTCCGATTTTACTTATAGTGGTCGAGCACGCATCTCTGGGATTTCTTCATCCGGCTCATTGTGAATAATAATATTTTATGGATTCTATATTGATCATAATTTATGGTTATAATATTGCAAAGACAGCAAGCATTTAACTTTACAAAACCATT
>SMWY01000024.1 GCA_004356555.1 Candidatus Dadabacteria bacterium | reverse complement strand
GGAGATGAAAACATTACTTTATGGCTTGTTGTGCCGATTGAAATATCCCCTGCTTCATTTCTTACGCCGTGAGATCCCATAATTATTAAATCTATATTATTTTCTTTAGCGTAGTTGTTTATAACTTTCCATCGGGAGCCAATTATAATCTCAGACCGTATTTTAAGATCCGCCTTTTGGAAAATCTCTTTTTCCGCTTCCATTTTTTTCTCTAACTGGTTTTCGAGACCTTTATAAAAATCTATTATTTCCTCATCCATTTCATCATAATCAAGCGGTTCAATTGCATGAAGTAAATCCAACGATGAATTTAGTGATTGCGCCATATAGATCGCATGCTCTCTTGCACTTTCAGATTTCGCGGAAAAATCCGTGGGATATAAAATTCTCTCGATCTTCATTTAGATTCTCCTTCAGACTGCACTTAGAACAATATCGCATATTCCCTTATGTAAAGTATATACGCAGTAATGTTTTAGCCAAAACCTGTTATTAGATATATTGCGAAGGGGGGATTTAAAACTATAAATTAGAAAGTTTATTCGAATAGCTTCTTTATTTTCTTAAGAGTTTCAATGCAAAGGTCTATTTCTTCTTTGGTGTTATAGAGATAAAAGCTCACTCGCGCAGCAAAGTCCATAGAGAGTTCACGCATAAGCGGCTGTGCACAGTGATGACCGGAGCGCACTGCAATGCCTTGCTCATCAAGCATCCCGGCCACATCGTGGGGGTGGATACCTTCTATGTTAAAGGAAATGACTCCTACGCTTTGGCTATCGCTCTTGTGCCCATAAATTTTTATCCAATCATATTCAGCCATTTTCTCAAGCGCATATACTAAAAGCTCTTCTTCATGGTTATATATATTAGTTAGTCCGATGTTCTGAAGATAGTCTACCGCGACTCCTAAGCCTATCCCGCCAACGATATTGGGTGTGCCTGCTTCAAACTTCCAGGGCAGCTCGTTCCAGGTTGTTTTCTCAATCGTGACTTTTTCAATCATGTCTCCGCCGTACATAAACGGCTCCATGTCCTGGAGTAATTCTGTCCGTCCGTAAATAAAACCTATCCCGGTAGGTCCCAGCATCTTGTGTCCTGAGGCTACTAAAAAATCGCAGCCTATGTCATTAACATCAATCGACAAGTGGGGGATCGATTGGGCGGCATCTATTAAAACCAATGCGCCCACTTTCTTTGCTTCTTGAGTTATATACTTTACAGGATTGACTGTGCCTAGAACATTTGATGCATGGATAACGCTCACTAGCTTAGTTCTTTCGGATAAAAGCCCTGGAAGATCGTCTAGCTTTAAATTCCCTTTTTCATCAACGCCAAGAACATTGATCTTGATGCCCTTTAAGTCCCGCAGCATCTGCCAGGGGACGATATTGGAATGGTGCTCCATAATGGTGATAAGAATCTCATCCCCTTCTTTTAAATTATGAAGTCCCCATCCGTATGCCAAAAGGTTGATGGATTCAGTCGCGTTTCTGGTGAAGATGATATTTCTCCAGTCCTCTGCTCCGATAAACTCGGCTACCTTTTTGTGAGCCTCCTCATACATTACGGTGGATTCATAACTAAGAGTATGTACACCCCTGTGGATATTTGAGTTGTGATTTCTGTAATAATTATCGATTGAGTTTATTACGCTCTCAGGTTTTTGGGAGGTTGCCGCGTTGTCTAAATAGATTAGCGGTTTACCATTTACCCGACGCTTAAACACGGGGAAGTCATTTTTTATTAAGTGAGGATCCAAGACCGTAGCTGATTTTATTAACTTTTCCATGATTCTTCAACTTATAAATCAAAAGATAAGGGTTAAATTATGGGGCGGATTTCTTTTCTATCAACGCTTTTTTTAAAACTGTTAATCCTAAGAGCGCACACTTAAACCTGATAGGTGAAACCTGGCCACCAAGTGCTTCAAGCATATCATTATCCGTAAATGATAAGACTTTGCTTACTTCCATACCCTCTACACTTTCAGTAAGTATTGAGACGGATGCCTGACTAATCGCACATCCTGTGCCGGAAAATTTGATATCATCAAGCTTGTTGTTTTTAATTCTTAGATCAAGCCTGATTACGTCGCCACAGGAGGGGATACCTTCTTCATAGGAGAAATCAGCATCTTCTATAGTCCCATAGTTCCGTGGGTTCTTAAAGTGATCTAATATAAATTCTAAGTTGTCGCTTTCCATGTCGTTTTGTATTTAAATTATTTTAATTATCTAAGCTAGTATACCAGTTTTTGCCGGATCTTCACCTTTATTATGGTAGGTGAAGAGAGTGTGATTAGATTTATTACTCTGAGGGTACAACACTCATGGTGCAGTTGTTTTTTCTGAGCACCTTATCAACTCTTTCCAGATCACAGTCAACTACCCAGAAATAGCTAACCTGTCTATTCATAGGCGATGAGCTAAAAGAGATTACTTTCTCTGAATTGTTCTGTATCAAATGGAGAACATCAAAGTGGTCAAGCTCACCAGACAAATTGACCTCTAATTTGATCGGTTTATCATTAAAACTAAACGTAGTACGCAAAGCATCTAAAATATCCGTTACGGTAATAATCCCCAGAAGTTCATTATTCTCAGATACAACGGGGAGAGAGTTGAAACTCTTAATCCTAATTATTTCAGAGGCATTCTCGATCGAGGCATCTTCCATTATTGTAAAAGGATCGGTAACCATAACGTCTTTAACTTTTATGTCATTCTTATCCGAAAGAGCGACCGCTATATCGGTTTCGGTAACAATCCCAACTAACTTGCCTTCTTCAACTACCGGAAATTGTCTGTAATTTAGGGTCTTCATCTTCTCGGAAATATCTTGGGCACTGTCTTCAGATGTTACCGTTCTCGGGTGAAGTGTCATATAGTCTTTGACCAACATTTGCTTTGACCCCCTGTAAAATTTCCAATTACTCAAATTGGTGTGAGTTAGGATACTTACTCAATATACTGAAAGTAATAATACCATGCAAAACGCAGTCTCCAATAAGCGCTTATGTGCTTGACAATCATAACAGGCTTCGGTTTTCTTTTTAAATAAGCCATGAGTAAAACAGGGACAGTATATCTAATTGGAGCGGGACCGGGGGACAGGGGACTGATTACAGTAAAGGGGAAAATGCTTCTCCAAAAAGCTGACGTAATAGTATACGACTACCTTGTAAATACAGATCTTTTAGATTTCACAAAAGAAAATGCTGAGATTATATATGTTGGAAAAAAAGCGGGACAAAAGGAGATGTCTCAACAAAGAATAAACGCACTTTTAGTCCGAAAAGCGAAAAGATTCACTACAGTTGCCAGGCTTAAGGGTGGAGACCCTTTTATATTTGGTAGAGGAGGAGAAGAAGCCGAGTACCTCCAAGAGAAAGAGGTTTCCTTTGAAATAGTACCAGGAGTAAGCTCCGTATCTGCCGTGCCTGCCTACGCAGGAATCTCACTTACACACAGGGAATTCACATCTTCTTTTACGGTGGTTACTGGACATGAGAATCCGTCAAAAGGAAAATCCAATATTCCATGGGAAGCCCTTTCACAAATAGGGACAATAGTTTTCCTTATGGGAGTTAAGAATCTAAAAAAGAATATGTTAAAGCTAATGGGCGCGGGAAAAAGCCCTGATACCCCCGTTGCGGTAATAACATGGGGTACTTATCCGGTGCAGACAACATTGACGGGCAAAATCGCAAACATATCAGACTTAGTCAATAAAAGAAAAGATATTACTTCCCCAGGGATAGTTGTTGTTGGTGAAGTTGTAAATTTGAGGGAAAAAATAAACTGGTATGAATCTGCTCCTCTTTTTGGAAAAACGGTACTCGTAACAAGACCCAAAAAGCAATCTGAATCATTTATTAATTTACTCGAGGCAAAAGGAGCTCAAATAATCTCATTTCCCACTATAGAAATAGCTCCTCCTAGGAGTTTCCAAGCGCTTGATAACGCTATAAATAGCATTAGCTCATATGACTGGATTATTTTTACGAGTGTAAACGGCGTTACAGCTTTTTTTAAAAGACTAAGGGAGCTCGGCAAAGATATAAGAGTGCTTTACGAAGCCAAAATTGCCGTTATTGGTGATATCACTTCTCAGGCAGTTAAGAATATGGGAATTAACGTAGATTTAGTTCCAGAGGATTTTAGGGCCGAGGGGCTCATTAAATTGTTTAAAAATCATAATGTTAATGACACCAAGATACTACTGCCTCGAGCAAAAATAGCGCGCGATTTACTCCCTCAAACATTAAGGAACATGGGAGCGCAGGTAAATGTGGTAACAGCCTATATTTCTAAAAAGCCTGAGAGGAGAAAAACCAATATTATACGGAAACTGCTTAATGAGAATAAGATAGATATATTAACATTCACCAGCTCTTCTACAGCTAGGAATTTTTTTGAATTACTGCCGGACTTAAAGCATCAAAGTAAAAAGCCTTTTATTGCCTGTATCGGACCTATCACAGCTAAAACTGTTAGGGAGTTTGGTTATAAACCCAGGATTATCCCAAAGCAATATACAGTTGAAGACTTAGCAAATGAGATCACGGAATATTTTAGTCATCCAAAAAACCCTTAAATTTAGAAATTGAATAGGATAGCAGTTGAGGCTTCTAAGCAATGCGGAAGAACAAAACCAACCCATATAGAAAATACTTTAAATTTTGGCGAGGCAATAAAAAGATATGCTAGTAGGAAGTTAGCTATAACACTTCGTGTATACTATGAAGTAACAGAACAGATTATCTTAAGAACACTTTACAAACACCTCAAAATATAATACTATTTTAGGACCGGAAGGTGGGTTTTATGGAATGGGGTACATCGTTCTGGGTCTGGGTCCCAGAATTCTAAGAACCGAAACAGCCGTCATCACGGTTCTTTCGGTTCTTCAATTTCACTACGGAGATTTGTGATTATTACCTATCGCAGTCTCCGTATAATCTTTTTAAGCTCTTCTATCTTATTTTCTCTAATATTCGTATACTTTTGCTGATCAATCTGCCCGGCTTCAAAAATATCATCTAACTCAGCAATTTCCTTTATAAGTGCCAGCCGCTTTTGTCTTGACTCCCCTACCCCTTGGGACTTATCATCACTTTCATCAGAATCAGAACTCTTCCCTACAACCGAGGAATAAACAACTCCACCTATAATAATTAAAAGGAATAATCCAAGCGCCCCCCATGTTAAATATTCACCATTAGCAAAAGGGCTTTTAAGCTCAATCTTAATTACATGTCCGGGTTTTAAGTCCTTACCTATCCACTTACGAAAGCTCTCCTCATGGATCTTAACGGATTCTCCGCCTTTTAGGCCCTGTACTTCGACATTATTATTGGATTCAGAGACTAAGAGCAAAAAACTTTCAGTCGGATAATCTATGGTTTTTTCAAATGAAGTGGTTCCTGAACGAAGTGGCAGACCGTATGCATAAACCACTCTTTTTTCTCCGGGTAGAACACTTAGAGTGCTAGCAAAACCATATCCTGTATTTACCACATCTTCAGGGGTGAGGCCATGTATAAAGTTAAGGTTTTGAGCCCCTTTCGGTGTGCTGATTCGAAGGGATTCCCTCTTGCCGTCTTCGAGCTCCTTGCCGCCTACGTAGACTTTATCCCCTGTGTTTTTATACAAGGCAATGTCAGCTACAGATAAGGCACCTTCCTCAACTTGTACTATCATCTGGGATTCAGTAATTCTAATATTACCTTCATCAACTGTGGGATCATAAATAGGTAAATTTAGTATCTTTGTGTCTTCCTTCGGATAAAAAACCATTTTGTCTGACGAATACTGAGTGCCCTTAAAATTTACGGTAATTGTGTAGCTTCGATCCCAATTAAGACCCTCGAATGAAAAGTTTCCCTGTTCATCAGACTGCAGCGTTTTATTACCTGTAGGCTTGTCACCCATATATATGGTTAGAGTTAAATCAACACCTGATGCCGGTCCGTCGTTTGTTTTATTTATGACCTGTCCTGTAATCATCCCGCTAGCTGCCCTATCTTGTGGAACATTAAAAGTAACGAGATATTCGGCAATTGACTTAGCCTGTGCTTCTGGAACATTCATTGGAGGCATAGGAGGATAGCCTTCATTGAAGGGCATTTTACCGCTTGACTGGTAAATTTGCTGAGGGTTCTCAATCCACTTAACAATTTGTCCCTTTGAGTATCTTTCGTTAACCCCCGCTAAATCAGGACCTACGAATCTTCCTCTCCCTATTGTATGACACCTTACGCAGCGGTTTTGTATAAAGAGCTCTTCACCCGAAAGACTGAGCGTCGAAGGGCCTTGTTCTTGGGCATTAACATTAGGCGCTTTTAGCACGGTGCAGACTAGAATAGTAAGTACGGCAACGAATAATAAATTAAGTGCTATTTCATTTATGGCTTTCATATTAGTTTAAACTGGCTCCGCACTTAGAACAGAACAAATCCGCCGAGCTGTAATCGCTGCCGCACTCAGAACATTTATGATCTGTATTAGTTTTGTTAGATGCGCTTTTGAATGCTGAAATCCCCTCTTCTATTTTATTATTATCATCAGAGTAGCTATCCGATTTGCGCTTTCTGTAGGACAATATTTCTTGCTCAAGTTCGTAATCAGGAGTTTTTGATCCGCTTTG
>SMWY01000023.1 GCA_004356555.1 Candidatus Dadabacteria bacterium | reverse complement strand
GAAAAAGTCGTGCTTATCAAAATCCCGTTTTAATGTGTCGATTTCACTTTTAATTGAATGGTCCTCTACCTCGAGCACTTCCATGCCTACAAGTTTAGCGACCCCTCTGTACATCGGATAAGTTGCAATACACGCTGCGTCGAGCCCGTAAGCATCTTGGTAAGAAGCTAGGTTTGGATGGACCGCAAAACCTCTCAAGAGTATGTAATTAGCCCTCTTCTCATCTCTAATAATTTCAACCACCTGATTTATAAACTTCCCGACAACCTCCGCGACTTTCTGAGCCTCCGGATTATTGCCGGTTGGCGGAATGGGGCTTTCCCCCTCAAGCTGGGGATCCGTGTCAGCAATTGCGTCCCCGCCCTCCCTAATAGGCTCAGGGAAAGTAAAAATAATGGCGGAGCGGTGCTCCATGCCGGAGGTCATATTGACCTTTACTCCGTCAATCTCTTTAATCTTCTCTGTAATCTTAGAGACAATTCTTATATTCTCTTCGGTCGGAATACGCCCTGCCCTTCTGTTGGTGATTATCGGAGTGTCGCCCTCATATTTAACCGTGGCGAAATTCCCCCTTACAGCAAGGTCGTTAGGAGTAAGCTGTATACCAAGTCCGAGCGCCTCAAGCACTCCGCGTCCTATCTCGTATTTAAGCGGATCGTAACCAAACAGTCCAAGATGAGCGGCGCCGCTACCCGGGGTTATTCCATATGCTACCGGCAAGTGTTGACCACAAGCACTTCGTTGGGCTAGTGCGTCAAGGTTTGGAGTTTTAGCAGCTTCAAGCTCTGTCTTCCCGTTCTGAGGAAGCCCCCCTACTCCGTCTAATACACAGAACACTATTTTAGTATTATTTGGTTGAAGTAACTTCTTTATAACTTCCTGCATAATAGCACCTCTAAGATTTATGAAGAACTAACATTTTCCCTGTAGTTTTAGCCCGAATCAAGTTAGGGCTCATCCAGTTCCACTTCCATGCCGTCATAAGCCGGTACTATGTTATCGGGCAGCTCACTCAATAGAGTATCGTAATCGACCTCGTGTCCCATGTGAGTAAGTACCGCAAGCTTCGGGTTTATTTTTTGTGCCATCTCTACAGCTTGTTCAATATTGAAATGAGCCGGGTGCTCTGTATATCTAAGGGCACTTATAATTAGCAGCTCAAGACCCATTAACTTCTTTAGAGATTCATCCGGAACGCCGCTGCAATCAGTTAGATATGCAACGTTCCCAATTCTATAACCTAGAATCATCCACTGTGCGTGGTTTATCTCAACCGGGATTATGTTAATCCCATCAAAATCAAAATTATTCTCTACAACATATAGTTCAAGTTGGGGTTTGCCACCGGCTGAATATACACCGTCAAAGATATAACCGAAGTTGTTTTTAAGATTAGTAATAGTCTGCAGGTTCGCATAACAAGGGATCACCATATTATTTACAAAATTAAAAGTCCTTAAATCGTCGATACCATGGGTATGATCGGCATGGGAGTGAGTATAGAGCACAACATCGAGTCTGGTGATATTGTGTTTAAGCGCCTGAAACCTGAGGTCAGTTGAGCTATCTATTAGTATATTTTTGCCGTTTTTCTCTATAAAGAGAGAACAGCGGGTCCTTTTGTTCTTAGGATTGTCCGAAGTACAGACGGGACAATTACATCCTACTATGGGAACACCTGTAGATGTAGCACATCCGAGAATAATTACCTTCATTTAAACAAATTTAGCATTAAGTTCTAACCATTTCAAAAAATAATCTCCCATGGCGGAAAAATTGGGAAGCAAAATGTTAAAGTAGTTTATAAAATAATGTTTACAAATGGCTATCAGAATAGTATAATTATATTCCTAAGGTGACTAAAAGAACACTATCTTTCTTAATAATTTCGTCTCTAATAATACTATTTTCCTCAATTCAGACATCAATCGGGCAGGATAGAGGTGAAAAATTATATGAAGAAACCTTCGATCTCTATAAAAATCTATCAGTAAATCACAATAAAATACAAAATAAAGAGATTTGGGAAACAATAGCACGTGCTTTTTACAGTATAGACAGAGATTATCCTAACAGCCCTAAAGCCCCTAATTCACTCTTTCTTTCAGGAAAAATGTATGAAGAAATAGGAGAAAGGTTTAATTCACAGAAAGACTTTGATAAATCAGTAGAAATATCAAGAAAATTTGTAAGGAAGTATCCATATAGCAATCTTGCAGATGATGCACAACTAAGAGTTGCTAGAATAGTAGAAAAGGAAAGTAAGTCAGATGCTTATATTGAATATGACAAATTGGTTACGGACTTTCCTAAAGGGGACATGAGAACAGTTGCGCTAAACAAAAGGCAAGAACTAGCGCCGTTTAAACCTGCTAAAAAATCGCCTCTCTATAAACCAAGAGCAAAGGGTCAAGCTAGCACATCGAGAAACGGACTTACGAAAGTGAGCCAGATACGCCACTGGTCGACAGATGATTATACGAGAGTGGTAATTCATTTAGATAAAGATTCAACTTATACATCTAGGTTACTAAAGCCCGACCCTCAATATGGAACACCTCCAAGGCTCTTTGTCGATATTGAAGGAGCTACTGTCGATAAAAACCTGTACGTAGAACCAATAACAAAAGGACTTCTAGAGCAGATAAAATTTGCTAGAAATACTAAAGACACTGTGAGAGTTGTACTTTACATAAATAGTTTTGACGATTATAAGGTTTTTGCTTTAAAAGACCCTTATAGAATCATAATGGATATTGAGGGAAGCGGGAAAAAATCAGGCGGCTATTATGCTACGGGAAGAAATACTGATAGATATGACTATAAATCAGGATTACCTGAAGACAGAGTATCCTCTCTATCTGAGGCCCTGGGACTGAAAATCAGAACGGTTGTCATAGACGCAGGACACGGTGGACACGACCCCGGAGCAATTGGCCCATCGGGGTTAAAGGAAAAGGAAGTTAATTTGAGAATTGCAAAAGCATTAAAGAAAAAGCTCGATGCCGAAGGGAAACAATTTGGTATAACAAAAGTTTATTTGACAAGAAGCACGGATAAGTTTATTCCGTTAGAAGAGAGAACGGGAATAGCTAAGAAACTTGGCGCCGACCTCTTCATCTCCATCCACTGTAACGCTGCCCGGAATCGTCAGGCCAATGGAATTGAGACATACATACTGAGCTTAACTAATGACCAGCGCTCTCTAGCTGTTGCGGCACGTGAAAACGCTACTACCAGTATATCGCGTAGTGACATGGCAAATGTGCTTAAACAATATTTGCTCGGTGCAAAAATTCAAGAATCTCATCGTTTCGCAAGCTATGTTCAGAGCTCTGTTGTTAAAAATGTATCTGCTAAATATCCCCCGGCGATAAACAAAGGGGTTAAGAAAGCTCCTTTCATAGTACTTATAGGCGCTGATATACCAAGCATACTGGTAGAAACATCATTTATAACTAATCCTAGAGATGAAAAAAGGTTGAAGAGTAGTGCCTACATAAACGAAATTGCAGACGGTATTTTCGTTGGCGTTAAAAGATACTCATCTGAAATGCAAACTGCGTCTATTCAGTAGAGATTTTTTTTACAGTTTAAAATCAATATTTTCTCCCATAATGTTTTGCGCAATCTCATCAATAATTCTTAAAACGAAAGCGCTTAATATATTTCAAGAACTATCACACATTCAAGCTAAAAATTGAGATACAAACATGTTATTATTCCCTCTAACAGAATCGCTAAATTAGCTATTCTATGGAGAATAGTGGCCAGATGAGCAAGAATACAGAAATAGCAAAAATATTTGATCAAATCGCAAGCATGCTTAGCATTTTAGATGAAAACCCATTTAAAATAAGGGCATATAAAAAAGCTGCACTTAATATATTAGAGCTAAATGAAGAAATAGAAGATAGGGTGAGCCGGGATGATGTCACCGATATACCTGGAGTGGGAAAGGAGCTTGCAAATAAAATAAAAGAATATGTAGAGACCGGGAAAATAGAGGAGTATCATAAAATACAGGAAAAAGTTCCCCTTGAAATGACTGAACTACTGGGAATCTTGGGGCTAGGACCAAAAACTCTGGCGCTATTATATAAAGAGCTCAACGTGAGGAGCCTTGAAGATTTGGAAAAAGTACTAGATGGGGATGAAGTGCTCAATTTCAAAGGGCTTGGACAAAAAAAAGTCGATGAGATAAAAAGAGGCATCCCCTTACTTAAGGAAAGCAGGGAAAGAACTCACCTTGGAAAGGCCCTACCCTTGGCCGAATCAATAAAAAAAGAAGTAGAGAATATTAAGGGTACTGAAGGGACTATAGTAGCAGGCTCAATCAGGAGAATGAGGGAGACAATTAAAGACATAGATATACTTACGATCTCTGACAATACTGAAAAAACGGTAAAAGAATTTACCAAGCTACCGTTTGTAAAAGAGGTGCTTGCTTCGGGGAGCACTAAAGGAAGTGTAATCACTAATGAAGGCATTCAGGTTGACCTACGGGTAGTAGGACCTGAGTCTTACGGGGGTGCACTGCAGTATTTCTCAGGGTCACAAGCACATAATGTAAAGCTTAGAACAATTGCTTCAAAAAACGGCTTCAGAATAAACGAATACGGGATATTTAAGGGGGAGGAAAAAGTTGCGGGCGAAACTGAGAAAGAAATGTACGGCACACTTGGACTGCCGCTTATCCCTCCTGAGCTAAGAGAAGACAGGGGTGAGATTGAAGCCGCAAGTGAGGGAAGACTCCCTGATCTTATAGAACTTAGCGATATAAAGGGCGATCTCCATATGCATACCAAATGGAGTGACGGTAAGGCGACAATTCAAGAGATGGCGGAGAAAGCCATGGAGTTGGGATATGAATATATCGCTATAACAGACCACTCCCCCTCTTCTACAATTGCAAATGGGCTTTCCATAGAGAGGCTTAACGAGAAGAGACTAGAATTAAGAGAAATTAACAAAAAAATCAAGGGGATACATATCTTAATGGGTTCTGAGGTAGACATCAAAACTGACGGCTCACTTGATTATCCGGATGAAGTTTTAAAGGAATTAGATGTTGTTATTGCATCTGTCCATAGCGGCTTTAAAATGGATAGGGATGCTATAACGAAGAGGATATTGATGGCCCTTGAGAATCCGTATGTTCATGCACTAGGGCACCCTACTGGGAGGCTTATAAATGGACGCGAGCCTTATGATGTGGACATTGATCAGCTAATAGAAGCTGCACTTAAACACGATAAAGCGCTTGAGGTAAATTCATCTTATCTCAGGCTTGATTTAAAAGACCTTCATGTAAGAAAAGCTGTCGACGCCGGTGTAAAGGTTATAATTTCTACAGACGCACACCGCACTCAACAGCTGCTACAAATGCGCTTGGGGATCGGCACTGCAAGAAGAGGATGGGTTCAGAAAAAAGACGTATTAAACACTCTTGAATTTGGCGCACTAAACGAATGGCTCAAGAGTAAAAAATAGATATAAAGAATGAATTATACGATCCAAGGAAGCAAACTAAATGGCATCCGGAAACAAACAAATTTCAAAAGCTCAGGCAACAAAAAGAATTAACGCACTCTCAAAAGAGCTTGAACATCATAACTATCTTTATTACATAAAGAACAGTCCCAAAATATCTGACTATGACTTCGATACTCTATTACATGAGCTAAGGGAGATTGAAGCCCTTTATCCGGACCTTGTAAAACCTGACTCACCCACCCAGCGCGTCGGAGGAGCTGTGGCTGAGGGATTTAACTCTGTTCCCCACCGTCTGCCTATGATGAGTATAGATAATATCTCAACAGAAGAAGGGGCTTATGATTTTGACAGACGGGTCAAAAGGCTCCTTGAAATTGATGAAGATATTCAATACATAGCCGAGCCTAAATTCGACGGCGTCTCAGCCTCATTAACTTATGAGAACGGGTTATTAATTCAAGGCGCAACACGTGGTAATGGGCTCGTGGGCGAGGAAATTACAGCTAACCTAAAAACCATTAACACCATACCCTTAAGACTAAAGGGCAATAAGAATATCCCGGAATTAATAGAAATCAGGGGAGAGGTGTTATATCCAATTGAAGCCTTTAAGATGCTAAACAAGGAACTATCTGAAGAAGGTGAGCCAATTTTCGCCAATCCGAGAAACGCAGCTTCAGGAGCAATAAGACAGCTCGATTCTGGAATAACAGCGAAGAGACCGCTTGATTTCTACGCTTGGGGAGTCGGTGAGGTCCTTGGTTTTGAGATCAATCTTGAATTAGAGATAGTAGAAGCGCTTAGAGTCTGGGGATTTAAAGTCGAAGACCATATTATGAAATGCGAAAACATTGATGAAGCCATTTCATACCAGAAGGAAGTGGAATCAGCAAGGGACAATCTTCCATATGAAGCTGATGGAATAGTTCTTAAAGTAAATAGGAAGGATTTTCAAAGAGAACTTGGGGCTACAGCAAAACACCCGAGATGGAATATAGCTTATAAGTTCAAACCCAGACAGGCAACCACTAAGATTAATGATATAACAGTACAGGTTGGAAGAATAGGACTGCTAACCCCAGTTGCAGAGCTTGAACCTGTGAAGATTGCCGGAATCACGATAAAGCGCGCTTCTTTACATACAGAAGACATTATAAAAGACCGGGATATAAGAATTGGGGATACGGTACTAATTCAAAGAGCAGGCGACGTTATACCTGAAGTCGTCATGCCTATCATAGATAAAAGATCAGGAAAAGAACTAAAGTTTATCATGCCTGAGAAATGCCCATCCTGCGGTACACCAGTACAAAGAGAGGGCTCCTATAATTATTGCCCAAACCTATCATGCCCCGCTCAGTTAAAGGGACGTATTAAACATCTGGCATCGAGAAAAGCTTTTGATATCGAGGGGCTGGGGGAAAAAATAGTCGAGCAGCTAATGGAAGAGGGCCTCATCAAAGACTTGGCAGACATATTTTACTTGAAAAAGGGGGATATTATCCCCCTTGAGAGATTTGCAGAGAAATCGGCAACGAATTTAGAGAATGAGATAGAGAAGAGTAAAAAAGTCTCTTTTGAGCGTTTTATTAATGCTCTTAGCATACGTCACGTGGGCGAGCGGTTGGCTCAAATCTTAGCTGAGAACTTCTCTAGCATAGAAGAGCTTATGAGCGCAACCCAACAATCATTAGTCTGTATACACACTGTTGGGGATGAAATAGCGAAAAGCGTTGTCCACTTTTTTGAATTAGAAAGTAATAGAGAATTAGTTGCGAAAATGCTCAAAGCTAGAATTGAGATTCAACATAAAGAAAAGACTGAAATAAGTGATAAATTCGCCGGACAAAGTTTTGTATTCACCGGGGCACTACAAACCTTAACAAGAGATGAAGCTCAAAAGCTTGTACAAGATCACGGGGGCAGATCTACTTCTTCAGTTACTAAAAAAACGAGTTATGTTGTTGCCGGAGAAGATCCCGGCTCGAAATTAGAGAAAGCTCAGTCTCTTGGCGTTGAGGTTTTAACAGAAGAGGACTTTAGAAACCTTGTCGGATCTGACTAGACTCATCTAAAATAATAGGCATAGGTTTAGCCGTTTGAAGTAGTAATTTTCTGTCTCATAATCTCGTAAATCATTATCCCTGCAGCAACAGATGCGTTTAGAGAAGAGACTTTACCAGTCTGTGGAATAGATACGAGGAAATCACATTCGCTTTTTATTTTGTGCCCGAGCCCCTTCCCTTCATTACCTATGACAAGTGCTATATCCAGATTCTTAAAATCTTCTTGATGTACAGATTTGGTGCTTGAAGAATCGGCTCCAACGATCCATACACCCTGTTTTTTCAAATCCCTAATTACTGCACCCAGATTTACAACTCTGGATATGAGTACATGGTTTACAGCTCCTGCAGATGCTTTAATAACTGCCGGCGTAACCGATGCCGCCCTGTCCTTAGGAATTACTACACCGTGACCGCCAAGGACATCAACTGTCCTAATTATAGCTCCCAAATTCTGAGGGTCTTCTATATGGTCAAGTAGTACGAGACAAAGCTGATCCCCTTTTTCTTTAGCGCGGGCAATAATATCAGCTAACTTGTGATATTCGAAATCTTTGATACGAGCCGCTATACCTTGATGGGAATTTGTTTGGCATAATTTTGAAAGTTCCTCTTTAGAAAGGGTTGAAATTTTTATTCCTTTACTCTTGGCAGTTTTCAGAACTTCCGAGGTGTCATTTCGTGAACGGTCTCCGTAAATAAATATTTCCTCAATTTCCGAGGACGGATTTATGAGTAGCTCACTGACAGGATTTTTTCCATAGATAATCAATTCAACAAATCTCTTTTTACTCGGAGTATAAATCTATACTTTAATTCTGAGGGGAAGCATCTTCATTTTGGGAATTAAATTCACCCTCGGCTTCATTGATTTTACTTATAACGTTGTCTTTGATCCATTTCTTATCCCACCACTCAATCGGTCGAACAGCTATACCGTTAATATATATACCGTAATGAAGATGATCTCCTGCTGCAAGACCGGTCTGGCCTGTTTTTCCTATTATATCTTTCTTTTGGACCGTATCTCCGACCTCTACATCAATTGAGCTCATATGACCATATAAGGTGATAATACCCATACCGTGGTCAATCATTACAGTATTTCCGTAAATACCTAATTCGTCCGCATAAACTATAACACCGCCGTTGGCAGCCTCTATAGGATATCTCTTTGTAACCGCAAGGTCATATCCAAGGTGATACTGTTTATCAATAGGCTCTTCATTTAGAATATAAGTCCTCTCATCTGCAAAGTTGGCCTCCACTTTTGAGTTGGAAAGCTGATGAAAAGCGCCCTGCCACATCATCTCACCTTTGGAATTTGATCCCACTTCCCTTATCTTAGCGTCGTTCTTCTTCCGCATTTCATTGTTCACTTTTAAAAATATTTCTTTGTAACCTGCACTTGAATTATCCTCTTGTGATATCGGGGCCATAACGTTATCAATAAATCTCTCACTTATATTTATGTGACTTTTCCTATATTTAACATCCCTGAACCGATAATATAAGCCCGTACTCTTTTGGTTTCCAGCCTGATCCTGAGCAAATAGTTTAATATTCATGTCCGGTTTGACATCGTGAGGATAGGCAAAGAATGCTAGATATACATCTTCGTCTTTAAAATTACCTTTATAACCGGGAAAGTAATAATCACCTACAAACACCCCGCTTTTCACAGTATCAGGTGAAGCCTTATAAACAACAAGCCCAGAGCCTCCGTGATTTATGTAATGCTCCGTGCTTATAACATCAAGCTTAGGCGGAACTAAGTCGAGATTCACTTCTTTATTTATGATAGTTTTATTGCCGGAGAATATTTTAAGACGAGACCTGTCTTCAGCGCTAACTTTAAGCTCTGCGGGCCCGCTCTTAATACCAAGCTTTTTCGGATCCAGTTTAATAGTAATTATATCGCTCTTTACTCCTTCGGGGTAATTTTTATGAACCAATATTGACTCTCCATGATCGCCGGATAAGAGCACTGTTACATTCTTGAGCCCCTTGCCGCTATCAACAATCTCAATATCGAATGGACGGGTGCCTATGTTCTCGGATTCTAGCTTGATATCAACTTCAGGAGAAGACCACTCAATCTCAGGATAAAAATAAATGAATCCGCCAATTATTAGAATAAGTAGAATTATATAGAAAAATCTTTTCATAAGTTTGTTCTCTCTCTCCTTATTATCTAGATATAATCGGGCTTATTAGAAATAACTTATTATTTCCCTCGCATATTCCGGAAAATAATGGGAAATAACGGATACATTGAAACTACTTAATATTGATTCTTTTGGTTCTCTATCAAGTAAATATTCAAAAGAGCATTGAACCAGTTCTTCAGGAGCAATTTTCCCATCTGTAAAATTTTGATAATCATCCCTATTTAATTCCACCTTATGAGTAGTTTTCGAATCTTCCTCTATCACTTCCACTCGATAAACTATTGAGTCCTTATCCGAATTAAGTTCCTGAACTACTATATTAGCCATGAACCCCTCTTCTTTGATTGTTAATTGGAAATATTATAACCTAGACTAAAATGACCAGAAACAACTTTTTATAGATTAAGAATGAAAATTAAAAAATTTGACCTAAAAACTCATAATATTCATAGTGTAGCCGATTTAATTTTGAGTGCATACAGCGAAGGTGTAAGCATTTTACCGGATGATGAGAAATCAAGTCATATGGTCCAGGATTTAATAGAGGTGGGAAACAATTTCTTGGGTCATGAAAATATTTACCTCTGTTTCTCTAAAGATGATATAGCCGGAGTTGTCATTGGCTATTCAGGAAAAACAGGGAGCAAATTAAGAGTGCTTCTCGAACTTCTCATAAAGCTACGATTGACTCAATTGCTTAACTATCTAATAGTGGGCTCTCAATTATTCCATAGCGGCTATACACCCTATTTAGAGGAAGATGATTTCTATATTAGTGTTTTAGTCGTGGATAAAAAATATAGGAACCAAGGAGTCGGCACCTCTTTATTAAATGAAGCGATCCTAATAGCAAGAGAGAAAAAGTGTAGAAATGTAATTTTAGATGTCGATAATGATAATGAGATTGCTAAATCACTTTATAAGAAGTTTGGTTTTATTACACGAAAAGAAGATTATCAACCACAGTCCGGCAGTACATATGAGGGAATTTGCACTATGGAATACAGGGTAATTTAGGGGGACTTATGGATGGCTGATTTTAAAAATGAATTTAGCTGGTCATACTCAAGAGGTGGACTCTTTAATGAATGCAAAAGAGAATATTACTATAATTATTACGGCTCGTGGGGAGGCTGGGACAAAAACAAGTCAGATAATGTTACCAGGACCCTCTACGTCCTAAAGAATCTTCAGAATCGCTGGCAGTGGAAAGGCTCAGCCGTTCATGAAGAGATCGAAAGAATACTAAAAGAGCTTGTTAGCACAGGCAAACTAATCCCGCTTGATAAATCTAAAACTAGAGTAACCGAGATTATGAGAAATGATTTTAGGTCATCAAGAGAGGGGCTATATTGGAACAAGAACGGAAGTCTGAGAAACGAACCGGCGCTTTTTGAACATGAATATAAACCTGAAATACCCAATCAAATCTGGAAGAGAAACTATGACGAGGTAATTTTATGTCTTGAGAATTTTTATAAATCTCAAGTGATTGAAGAAATAACAGAGCTGCCAAAAGAGACAGTACTCTCAATCGAAAGCATGACAGGTTCATATTTTTCATTTAACCCTGAGCTTTATTACGTAAAACTTGATCTGGCTTACAGTATAGAGGATAGAATCAAAATCTATGATTGGAAAACAGGGTCCGGCAATTCTGATGAACTTCAGTTCTTAATTTACGCCTTGTATGCACATGAAGAGCTTGACTTTGATTTGGACAAAATTACTGTTACAGAGCTTAACCTTTTTGAAAACTATACAAAGATCCACACTTTTAGCCCTGAGCAGATTGATTATGCCAAAGAGTACATTAACAAAAGCATTGAGGATATGAAAAGCTATCTAATAAATACTGATGAAAACACTGCGAATATGACAGATTTCCCTAGAACTGAGGATAGGAAAATTTGTGAATTATGCAAGTTTCAGAAAATCTGCTTTGATTTGGAATAATAAGGCAATCAACCTGATTAAAACACACATTTGACTATGAAATTCATCTGAATTAGAGTATGGGAGATTAGTATAAACCAATACATTACATAGTTATCGTAAAATGGCAGAACTAATAAAAAAAGTAAACGATTTCCTCACCAAGGACCTATGGCACCTTGATACGGTACCTTTGAACAGATTTAGAACATGGCTCGTATATCTTGTAAAACTGATATACGCAACAGTTAGGGAATTTACAGACAATGAACTCACCCTAAGAGCTATGAGTCTTGTTTATACGACCCTATTGTCGATAGTGCCACTTTTAGCTTTCAGCGTTTCAATTTTAAAAGCTTTTGGAGTTGTCGATAACCAGGTTGAGCCGCTTCTTGCAAATTTCTTGGAGCCTCTTGGAGAAAAAGGGACCGAGATAACCGGGCAGATTATAGGGTTTATAAACAATATAAACTTCGGCGTGTTAGGGATAGTGGGTTTACTCATGCTAATTTATACTTCAATCTCGCTCATTATGAAGATTGAGGATTCTCTTAACCACATATGGAAGGTGAAGAAAGGAAGAAGTCTAGTTAGAAGATTCAGTGATTATATAAGTATTTTACTCATAGGCCCGGTTTTTATGTTAGCCGCAATAGGGTTAACAGCGTCTTTTGAAAGTAACGCTATAGTTCAGAGAGTACTATCAATGGAGCCTCTCGGTACTCTGCTATTATTTGCTGGTAAGTTAATTCCTTACTTATTCGTTTTTCTGGTTTTTACATTTATCTACATTATTATTCCCAATACCAAGGTCAAATTTAAATCGGCTCTTATTGGCGGAGCAATAGCGGGAATAGCGTGGCAGACAACGGGATGGGTTTTTGCATTCTCAGTTGCTAAATCTACCAGGTACGCCGCAATCTATTCAAGTCTGGCTATGCTTATACTCTTTATGATATGGCTATATGTCAACTGGTTAATAATGCTTATTGGCGCCCAGATTGCTTATTGCCACCAAAACCTAAAATCCTTAGATTTAGGTAAAAGGATATTTCAACTAAGCAGCAAATTAAAAGAAAAGTTGTCTTTTATGGTTATGTATCTTATTGGCTATAACTTTTATCACAACAAGGAAAAATGGACTAATGACACGCTGACCCAGCATTTAGGACTGCCACAGGTATCTATAGAATCTACTATTAAAGAGCTTGAAGAGAAGAACTTAATACTCGAAGTAGGTGAAGACCCGGTATTTTATCTTCCCGCAAAAGATATAGAAGCTATAACTTTGACAGAAATTTTAGATGCGGCACGTGTTAACAAAGAAACCACCTTCCTGGAAAACAGGTACCTTTCAAAACCCGAGGTAGATCACCTGATCGAGAATATAGACGAGGCAATACACGGCACCTTAGGGAAATTAACTCTGAGAGACCTCATCTTAAATAAAATAGATAAAGTTTCCTAATATTCTCTCGAGACAAAATGTCACTTGGTACATCTTAACTTGCCGTTATCATTCCATATACTCTTGTTGCAATTCTTATATTTTATACCCGAATGTTTCCATTTACCGTTATCATTCTTACAATCCGCTTCAAGTACATTGCCTTCCATATATAGGTTTTTACATGATTTTTTATAGCTGCCCTTAGGAAAACTTGATTGGTTATTTTTCTCACAGCTAAGTTTTCCGTTGTCATTCCATATATCACGATTACAATTTTTATAATTTATTGAAGTTTTATTCCAGCTGCCGTTTTGCTTCTTGCACTGAGAATAGAGCCTGTTGCCCTCAACATAGGAATCTCTGCATGTTTCTCTGTAGCTGCCTTTTGGGATTTTGGATCCCTCCCCGCCTTTACAACTAAGCTCACCGTTATCGTTTCTAATATCTCCTGAACATTTTTTATAATTAATTTTTGTTTTGTTCCAGGAACCGTTTCTTTTCTGGCATTTTGCTCTTAATTGCTTGCCCTCCACCTGTATATTCTTACATGAATTCTGGTAGCTCCCTTTAGGCGGGCGTTTACCCGGTTTCTTTTTACACGTTAATACTCCGTTATTATTTGATATATCTCCTTCGCAATCAAATAATCGCAACGTCGATTTTTGAAACTTACCGTCCCCTTTTTCGCACATCGCCCACAATACATTACCCGCCACCAACTGTATGTCCTTACACGATTTTTTATAGCTTCCCGGTGGTAAATTTCCCTGGGCACTAGCACTAGTATGAAAACTCAACAGGATTAGAAAAAACATTAAGACAGGGATAATTATAAGATGGTATTCAGATTTTTTATTCATTTTATCCTCCTAAGAATCATTTAGAAAAACTAAAGTAACCATCAATATCGCTAGAACTTAAGCATTATTATCTCTTTAGACCTTTCTTAAGGGTAAAAAATTATATTCAAGAGCATTACTCATCATATAACCCTCCATCACTATGAGGGTTCTCAGACTTGCCTTTCATTTGTCTAATAGAATCATCGTAAGCATCTTTATAGGCGTCACATTTCAATTGGTTGTCCGGGTAATTGGCCAAGCATTCTTCATAGGAGGATTTGGCGGCCTGTTTTTCTTTCAACGGACGCTTCCAAGTCATATTGCAAGAAGTTATAAACAAGATAGGAATAATTAATAAAATCCATCTATACATTGAAGCCTCCTTTGTCGTTTATTATAATCTCTTTCTATTAGCGGGCACAGCTAATAGGGGAGATTGAGTGTAGCGCAGAACCTGCTCAGTAGCGCTCCCCCTAGCGCATCCAGAAAACCCCGCTCCAAATCAAAGAGATTAAGCAAACTAGTAAATTCATCTTACTTCAAGATAAAATATCGATTAGTTTAGAACGTTATATCCTCTGCCGATCATGCAGTTGCGATATATTTGTTCATAACCTTTTTCGCTGTCATATATGCCCTTGGCTCCGCCCGCTACTCCGCCAATCACTGCACCGAAGGCAAGACCTTTAACAGCGTCTCCTGCTATTGCTCCGATTAATGCTCCGGTCCCTGTTCCGATGGCTCCTCCAATAACAGTGTCTTTAGCAGTATCTTTCCAGCCCGGCGCACCTTGCTTAGCTATTGCCCTACACTCCGCCTGATCCCTGTAATATCTGTCACCACTCTGAACACTACCCGGATCAATAACAGGCGAATATGTCTGGCACCCTAAAACGGCAATTACTGCAAACATTGGTATTAGTATTAATAATTTTTTCAATTTTATAACCTCCGTAAATTATTTTGAATTATTGAGCAGAATGGTAAATCCCACTCTTGAGGACCTATTGTGCTACCTCTTCCTCGGCAACTATCACATAATCTGTACCTATAGGATCACCAAGTGTAAAACCTTGAAGTGCATTATAATCACCGAGTTTGTAATCACGGATCGTTAAAATACATTTACTCTTATTGTTCTCTGAGAAACAAGAATATGAGATATTGGAGGCTGCCATTTGAGTATCCCCTTCTTCTACTACAACAGAAGGTATCAAACCAAAATTGTAGACATCAAATCCACCCTTGTCGTTTTTTTTCGCAATAAATTGGCCAAGAAATTCTGAGTCTCTCGTAGTGCGCGGCTCTTCACCAGCGTTTTCAACGGTCAGCATCCTGGATTCTTCGTATATGAACGCAGAATTACCAAGGGTATTTACTCTATCTAGAATTCTGAGTGTTTTTTTCTGAACCATCTCCCCGTTTTTGGATATGGTAATAACCCTTGTCACCGGTATATCAAAATCACCTTCGGCTAAATCTATTACCTGTCCATACTGCCATTCCGATTTAGTAACAACTCCATCTTTTTCGGCTTGAGTAGAAAGGGTCTTACCAGCCAATAAACTGTCATAGAGCGATCTAAATTCAGCTGTAGACAAATCGGCAGCATGTAAATTTATCCCCCCTACAAATAAAAAGAATATAAAAGCTAAGGACATAGTGATTTTGCCCATACTAACCTCCCTGAAAGTAGTTTATAATCCGCCTTCCTTAAAACCATTCTAACTATAAAAGATACCCAATTCAAGAGAATATTAGGCTAAATTTTATTGCTATTACATGTTATGTATAATTAGGACCATGGTAGAGGAATCAACTCAGAATACGGCTTCAAACAATACTCCTGATAACGAAAGAAGAAGATTTATACTGCAAGTAGTACAACCCGGTCTGGCAGGGCTGATGGACGGCACCATTTCATCATTAGCACCTCTATTTGCAGCAGCTCTAGCAACTCAGAATAGCAGAACTGCATTCCTAGTAGGACTGGCTACAGCATTAGGCGCAGGAATCAGTATGGCGTTCTCAGAAGCGTTGTCTGATGACGGTAAAATAAGCGGGCGTGGGAACCCCGTGGTCAAGAGGACTTATAGAGGGTTTAATGACTTTCTTGGGGGCTATAGGTCACGCTTTACCATTCTTAATCCCGGATTTCCGGACTGCTTTTATAGTAGCGTGTGTAGTAGTGGCAATAGAATTAGTTGTTATTGCATATATTAGAAACAAGTATATGGACACTCCTTTCTTACGGGCTACTTTTCAGATAATAGTGGGCGGAGTGATTGTTCTT
>SMWY01000022.1 GCA_004356555.1 Candidatus Dadabacteria bacterium | reverse complement strand
TTAAGATAAGAATGCTCAGGACCTACTCCCGGGTAATCAAGTCCTGCTGCTATAGAGTGGGTGCCTTTAATTTGCCCATTTTCATCTTGAAGCAGATAAGTTTTACTTCCGTGCAGAACTCCTACTGTACCAGCTGAGATAGTTGCTGCGTGATTACCATTGTCTATTCCTGCACCCGCGGCCTCTACACCGGTCATCTTCACATCTTCATTCTCAAGAAACGGATAGAAAAGCCCCATAGCGTTTGAACCGCCTCCCACACAGGCAATAAGCAGATCAGGCAGCCTATCCTCTTTTTCGAGTATCTGTTTTCTTGCTTCGTTTCCTATAACCGATTGAAAATCCCTAACCATCATAGGGTAAGGGTGTGGTCCAGCCACACTTCCTATGATATAGAAAGTATCTCTAACATTAGTAATCCAATCCCTCATCGCTTCATTCATCGCGTCTTTTAAAGTTTGGGTGCCCTGAGTAACTTCTCTAACTTTTGAGCCAAGCAGCTTCATTCGCAAAACATTAAGCGCCTGGCGTCTGGTATCTTCAAGACCCATAAATATCTCGCATTCCATATTGAACAAAGCAGCAACAGTGGCCGTTGCAACCCCATGCTGCCCAGCGCCTGTTTCAGCTATTATTCTTTTCTTACCCATTCGGGAGGCTAGAATAGCCTGCCCTATAGTATTATTAATCTTGTGTGACCCAGTGTGGGCCAAATCCTCGCGCTTAAGATAAATTTTTGCCCCGCCTAACTTATCAGTCATTCTCTGGGCAAAATAAAGTGGGGTGGGACGTCCTGCATATTCTGACAAATAATAGTTGAGCTCTTCTTTAAATTTAGGATCATCCTTTATTTCCATATATGCCTTTTCCAACTGTAAAATAGCAGGCATAAGGGTTTCAGAAACGTATCTGCCCCCAAATACACCGTAATGTCCTAATTGATCTGGCAAGGTTGTTTTAGTTTCCATTTTTTACTGCCTCAATAAATTTTCTTAGCTTCATATGATCTTTCTTGCCTGGCGTATCCTCAACACCGCTGCTGACATCAACAGCATATGGTTTCACAGTACTGATGGCCTCGGCAACGTTATCGGGACTAAGTCCGCCAGAAAGAATAATTCTGCTAGTGTTTGAAATGTTTTGTAAGATCCCCCAGTTAAAACTTTTACCAGTTCCGCCGTATTGGACATCGGAATACGTATCAAAAAGGATAGCTTGAACAGGATATTGTGCAACTCTATCTAGATCTAAACTATCTTTTACTCTTATAGCCTTAATAACTTTAAAAGGGATGAGGCTGCAAAATTCGGGACTTTCGTCTCCATGCAATTGGGCGGCATCAATTCGAGTCATATCTTTAATTGCTATTATCTCATCAAGCTCCTGATTTACAAAAACCCCTACAGTTGTAATAAAGGGCGGCAAATTTGAAATGATACCCCGTGCAATTTCAGGATCTATATACCTTTTGCTTTCTCTGTAGAATATGAAACCCAACGCATCAGCTCCCAATTGGGAAGCCAGCAAGGCATCCTCTATATTTGTAATACCACATATCTTAATCTTAGTACCAGGCATATTTTTCATAGTTATTGAGAAGGGAAATTATAAAAGTTGAATGCTGTTATGTAAATACGTCTATGTAAATACTTCACATTTAGAAGATCTACTGACTATTATCCGATTTGAGGTATTGATTTATAGAATTGGCAATTATTCTATATCCATTTTTATTCGAATGTCCCCCAAAATTATTAGGATATATTTGCTCCCTGCCTGCGGCTTCTCTCAACTTCTCTAGAACATCTACATAAGCAATACCATGATCTTTGAAATATGCTTTTACTACTTTGTTAACTACATCTTCATTTTCTATAAGTCTTTTAAGCTTTTCTGAATTGCTTAATTCGTCACTTGTTAAAATGAATTCTGAAAACACGCTTTCTTTAGTTGGTATTATTACTACCAGAAAATCAATAACTTTTTCCTTGGCCAGCTGATTCATTTTATTGAAGAACTCAAGAGTTAGTCTGAGCCCCTCCCTAACTTCAGAGTTACTTAAGTCAAGGCCCTTTAACCTACTGTCAGGGGTGAACCCCGTATGAATCCCATAATCCGCAGCATCAAGCATTAAAACATCTTCCCCTTTTTTTATTCTCCTACTCTGTCTCAGACTATCACCTATAAATGAGGAGCTAACAATTCTGTACAATACACTGTGAGCTGCGAACCAATCACTAATGTTATTAGTATTAGTTCTTTTATCATCTTTTTTATCCTCAAGAACAGAAGCAATTTCAGCATTTCTTAAATCTTCCCAAATAGGAACTGTGTATACTGCTGTTAGTGAATCCTTTAGATCGTTCCCCAGGTAAAAACCAACAATAATGAGTTCCGGATTCAGTTTTAATGCCTTTTCCTCCATTAGGTATAAGTATTCAACCGGACCATAGCCTCCGAGTGATAAGTTATAAGTCTCTTTTCCTGAAATTCTTCCCAGAGTGTTGGGCCAAGAGTTACTGGCTGTAGCGCTTATGCCATATGTATGTGAATCCCCAACCGCAACTATATCCGCTGTTTCAGGTACAGATTTATTTCTAAATCCCCAGGAATCATGGGCTCCGGAATTAGGCTCTATCTTATATCTCAACACTTCGTCAGATACAGTTTTAGGCTTTAGAAAATCAATAGGGTCAAAAAAGAGTCTTGAGAGACCTTCTGCAACTAATAGCGCTAAAATGACTGTGAAAAATATTATGAGAAAGTTTTTGAGATAATTATTCATATCTTAGGGCTTCAATAGGATCTAACTTAGACGCTTTACGTGCAGGGTATATTCCAAAAAATATTCCTATAATCGCAGCGACACTAAATGCCAATAATGCGGCACTAAAAGAAATCACTACAGGCCAATTGGTAAAATAAGAAGCTACTTGTGATCCGATGATCCCCACTAGAACCCCAATTGCACCACCAGCAAGTGAAAGCATGACCGATTCTATTAAAAACTGTACCATTATATCTTTTTCCCTAGCTCCAACTGCCATCCTTATTCCAATCTCTCTTGTTCTTTCGCTTACAGAAACCAACATTACATTCATAATGCCGATACCTCCGACTATTAACGAAATCGACGCAACACTAGCCAGGAGGATTGTCATAATCCTGGAAATTGCGAAAATTCGGTTTATGATGCTCAGTTGGCTCCTTATATAGAAATTATCTTCCTCATCAGCACCAAAGCGATGACGCTCTCTTAAAAGATTTATAATTTGTGTTTCAGCTATGGGAATTTCTTCTGAGGATCTTACGGAAACGGAAATACTTTCTACATTATCAATAGCCTTTATTCTCTTCTGAAATGTTGTGAAAGGAATTAATACAACATCGTCCTGATCCCTTCCTCCTGAGGTTTGCCCAAGTGAACTCATTACCCCTATTACGCTGAATATACTTTTATTGATTCTAACGGTCTGACCTACTGGATTTTCGGATCCAAAGAGATTTGATGCAACTGTTTTGCCAAGAACACAGACTCTCGCTGTTCCCGCTACATCCTGATTGTTAAAAAAACTGCCACGATCGGGGAACCAGTCATTTATATAAACAAAATCCGGCGCCACTCCTAATATCAGAGTATACCAATCTTGGTTTCCCCATATAATCTGCTGTCCTAAATCAATAAGTGGAGACACATGAGTTACGATATCTAACTCTTTAATGGCCTCAGCATCTTTAGGGGTCAGAATATAAGCCTTTTCCTGAGACCCCGGTCCCACTCCTCTCTTCCCGGTCTTTACAATAAAAGAGCTTCCGCCAAGACTTGCCAGCTGGTCCTCTATCATTTTCTCAGCGCCCTGGGTAACTGCAACCAAGCTTATTACGGCCGCAACCCCTATAATAATTCCCAACGTTGTTAGAATTGAACGAATTTTATTAGATTCGATAGCACGGTATGCGACTTTAAATGCTGATAATGGGTTCATGTTTATTTGCGAATTGAAGTTTCTAAAATATTATAGGGTATTATCACCCACTGATTAGAACTCATAGCCAAAGAATTCTATATCCCTTGCAAATCTTTTAGAAACCTCCTCTTTTGTTTCCTCAGTATAATATGTACGGTAATTTCTATGTTTAGAACTATTTATATGAGGCAGGCTTACGTTATCTAATCCAAGATTTTGAAATACTGTATTTGAGTCACTATTTAGATTCTCAAATTTGCCAACAAAATCCACAATTAAAGAGCCGTCCTCCTCAGATATATAATCCAGCTGGTTATAAAGAATACTCTTTTTACCGTCAATATCGTCTATTGTATCCACACAATTATAAAGAAACTCTTCAAAAGAATTAGAATTAGAAAGCACATATTGTGTCAGATGATTATACTTCCTCATACCAAATATCCTTTTGTACCAAGTCTTCCTACCTTTTTCCTGAATCATCGTGTACCAAGAAACTAGTCTGTCCCAGGGGTTTCTTACAAAAGCAACTTTATAGTAATCCGAGTACTGCTCACCTAATTTTTCTTTCGCCCATAAAGCATGGTCGTGAGTGCCCATAAAACTCTCAAGGTCAGGGAGATTCTTTTTTAAAACTGCCTCAAAGCTCCTGCCCGCTGTCTTTTGAATGTGAATAAAAAGGAATTTTTTAGATTTTGATATAAGCACTAATCCCTCTTTTCCAGAAAGCAATTTTTAGACTATCCAAGGGGAAAATATATATCATGAGAGGCTAAGATACAAAACGAATATACCAGAGAGCCATTTAGAATCTAGTGAGCTAGTGAACTATTAAAACTCTTAAGGTGTAGATGAACATTCCTCAGAGCTTATTATTCTATTTTTTTTAGCGCGTCATGGAAAAACTTAAAAGCAAGGCTTGACCTTACAATGGAATATCCGAGAAAAGCGAAAGCGGCCCCTATGTATGAATACCCGGGAACAAGGAGAAACATAAGAACTAGATAAATGAACGTTGATATTACACCCATTATCGTTCTAAGTCCGGGTCTGCCCATTGAAAGAAGTGCAGGATTTATCCAGAATGTACATCTTACTATCAATACTGCAGCCGCCAGAATTCTAAGTGCATTTGTTGCGGGCACATAATCTTTGCCAAAAACAAGGCTTATTATAGGTTCTGCAAATATTATGATTATAACCCCAATGGGTATTATGATTAAGACTAAACTCTTTGTAGTACTCTTAATCATATTTTTAAAATCTTCTATCGCGTTAGAACTGGCTAATTTCACAAGCTCAGGATAAATAGCTTCGTATATTGGATCAACAATCCGGTTTACGACTGAAGCAATGGAGCTTGCTATTTTATAAAAAGCTACGGCGTCCTTGCCCACAAAATAACCAAGTATCAGTATCCCCAAGTATCTTTCATTGCCCGTTTTGAGGGTAGCAATAAAACTTGTGTTACCTAAAAACCATGCAATCCCTTTCCATTGATCCCTAATTAATCGAATATCGGCACTAAGCCAACCTTGGAGATCGTTGTGTTTAAGTGTCTTCATTACAAACCACATTCTTACAGAAAAACCGACAAAACTCGCGAGTATAAACCCATATAACACCCCCTTTATCCCTAAACCTGAGTAAAGGAGCGCTACCACCACAATAAGCCTGAAAAACTTTTGAAACGAATTTATAAAGGCAATATTTTTGAACCTGTCAAAAACTCTTAGAATTGCATCAGAAGTTGAATTGGCTGTATCGACAAATAGACTTATGGAGTAAATCCAAATAAACACGTAAGCTTCAGGCGAGTGAATAATATATGTACTAATGAGCTTAGCGCTCAGTATTGCTATAATAAACGCAACAACCCCACTTCCAATATCTAATATGTAAGAGAGCTTGATCATGGATCGGGCTTTATCCTGTTCACCCGTTTCCCAGTAAGTCCCTATGTATTTAGTCGCAGTTTCCCAGACCTTTAAGTCAAAAAACATATTGAGCACTGCAACATATGCCAGAATAAGTGAGAGCAAACCATAGTCGCTCACACCAAGAATTCTAGCAATAACTACTGTCTGAATAGCGCTAAATATTCCGGAAGCCGTCTTTCCACCAAACAGCCAGGAGGCGTTCATAAAAAGCTTTTTCTGTGATTTATTCGAATCACTCATTTTATTGAGTCAGTAATCATAAACCATTTTTTTATTGAACTACTTTATTGATTGCACTTATATAATTTCCAATCATTTCTTCTTCCGTATGAAATTTTATTACCGTATCTTTACCCGATTTACCCATTTCCAAAGCCATTTTATCATCCTTGAGAATAGTTATTATAGCCTGGGCAACTTCTTCAACACTCTGAGGATCCACCAACAAGCCGGTCACATTGTCTCTAACGGCTTCTCTCGAGCCTCCGTGATCGCCTGCTATAAGAGGCACGCTTCTGGCACTTGCTTCAATTAGAGAGTTTGGAAGCCCCTCAACTTTATCGTTCCAGTATCTGTTGGGCATGATAAATATATCAGCCAAATCAAAGAAATTGATAGTCTCCTCATGAGCGACACCGCCCGTAAAAATCACGTTATCATTTACCCCTATCTCAAGGGCAAGCTCTGAAAACTTCTCCCTGTACCTGCCCTCACCCACAATCATATACTTTAATCTTGGGAATTCTTTAAGAACTGTTGGTAGCGCTTTTATCACAGTATCCTGACCTTTTCTGGGCAGCACGCGTGCAACCGTTAGGAGGACCTTATCTTCATCTCTAATACCGTATTCCTTTCTCAGATTATCAACTGCCATGCTATCAGTTTCTTTTGTCAGCATGCAGTTCTGGACCCCGTTATAAATAACCTCTATTTTCTCTTCCGGAACACCCACACTCTGAATAAGTTCTTTAGTGCTATTGCTCACAGCTATTATCAATTGGGATTTATCGTAAAGTCTACGCATCGGGAAACGCATAATCCTTTTGGTGATTTTGCTGCCGTAAAAACATGTCGTAATACCTGATCCTGCTATTCGAACCACAGGATGAAAGGAAAAGAATGGCAAAAGACCTCCGACCACTTCGGCCTCTTCAGTTATAAAGAGTACTGTATCGGGCTTCTCATTCATTAGGGTCTTAACCAGGTATATCCAGCCTAAGAGAACTTCCGCAAAAGGAATAATCTTTATCCACTTACCCCCTAGACCTGGAACTCTTATTACCCTGCAGGGTAGATTTCCATCCACGGCTTTATCATTTGATGAGTAGCCTGGGGCAAGAACTACAACTTCTATTGTAGAATCGCCGATTCCCTTTGCAAGCTTATAACTGGTTGTAGCGAGCCCCCCTAAAAATGGAGGAAATTCGTGAGTATGTATTAGAAGCTTCATAAATCAGTATAGGCCATTTAGTTTATAATAAATAGATCAACTACTACTCTAGCAACTATTGCGCTTTACTTTATAATACACTATATTTCGTTTTAGACTCTAGGGCTTATGTAAGGAGCGGAAATTTCTAAATAACTGTTAAGAAATTCTTTTTTTGATCAGCTTTGGGGGTACTCATGAATAAATTGGAAACCGATTTACTGAAAATACTATGCTCTGGCTCTGGTCAGGACAATACAAATACTAACAAACTCACAGAGAAAATTCTTGAATCCAATCCCGATTTAGAGTACAACAAAGCTAAAATTGAAATAGTCGAAACTCTAAGGGAGCTCAATGATCGTGGTGAAATTCGGATTATGACTTTAAACTGGGAACTGGGAGAAGAATTTCTCTATCTATACGAAAACACAATCGATTAAATATATAGGACCAAATAGATCTTGCCAACTATTGATTACATTCGTATAACTAGTATCTTGGAATTTACTTCAGGTCCTGAAATCTCAGATGTTACATTTAACATAGAGCATTCAGGGGACCAGGACTTTAGTGCATCAAAAACCGGAATCATTACGCTTAGATTATCTGAGATAATTGACACCAGGGGGTTTCAAAATAACGACATAGAGCTAATAGCTTCCCAATTAATAGAACAAGTTCTAATAAGAGAAAGGGATGAGGAGGGCACTGTAAACATTTTACACTGCCGTGGGTTGCCGCTTGATGAATGGCTACTAAATAATACTCCAATATTAAGGCAGTAAAAACGTTAAGA
>SMWY01000021.1 GCA_004356555.1 Candidatus Dadabacteria bacterium | reverse complement strand
TTGGCAAATTCTTCTTCAAATCTCGCTGCCAGTTCCGCTGCCTTAGAGTCATACTCAGCGGGATCGTTCCAGCACTTTTTCGGCTCTAGGAGTTTCTCATCCACCCCAGGGCATGAAGTAGGCACCTCGAGACCAAACACAGGAACCTCGTTAAATGAACCTTTTTCAAGAGTACCGTCTACAGCAGCTGTAACAAGCGCCCTTGTCTGTGGTAAAGGCATTCTATTCCCTACTCCGTATGGGCCACCTGTAATCCCTGTGTTGAGAAGCCAAACGGTTGCTCCGCTCTGCTCAAGTTTATCCTTTAACATATCGGCGTAAAACAGGGGTGGTCTTGGCAGAAAAGGCGCGCCAAAACAGGAGCTAAAAGTAGCTTGAGGCTCGCTCACTCCTCTTTCTGTACCCGCTACTTTCGCAGTATATCCGAGAGTGAAGTAGTACATTGCCTGCTCTGGTGTAAGTTTAGATATTGGGGGCAGCACTCCAAAAGCGTCATATGTGAGCATGAAGATTGTTTTCGGAATTCCACCAACCCCTTCTGGAACAATATTAGTTAAGGAATCGATCTGATAGGCAACTCTTGTGTTTTCAGTATGCTCATCACTGTCAAAATCTATTTTTTTAGTTTCAGCATCAATCTTTACATTTTCCAATACCGATCCGAACCTGAGCGAAGCATTATAAATTTCCGGCTCTGTCTTGGGATTTAACTTTATAGCCTTTGCATAACAACCGCCTTCAAAGTTAAAAATACCTTTATCAAACCAGCCGTGTTCGTCGTCTCCTATTAGTGCTCGGTCGGGGTCTGCTGATAAAGTTGTTTTACCTGTACCGGACAGGCCAAAAAACAATGCGACGTCGCCGTCCTTTCCAACGTTAGCCGAACAGTGCATTGGAAAAACACCCTTTTCAGGAAGAAGGAAATTTAGAGCGGAAAAAACAGATTTTTTCATTTCTCCTGCGTACTGAGTGCCACCAATAATTGCCATTCGTTTCTCAAAATTTAATATGATAAATGTTTCTGAGCACGTTCCATCTGTTTCAGGATCAGCTTTTACACCCGGGGCGCATAAAACAGTGAATCCTACCGATTTGTGCGGCAAGTCCTGAGGATCTGGTCTGATAAATAGGTTGTTTACAAAAACATTATGCCATGCGTATTCGTTAATAACCCTAACATTGATACAGTAGTCGGGATGTGCACATACACTGAGGTCCCTTACAAATAGATCTTTACCTTCATAATAGTCCAGAATTTTTTTATGCAGTGAATCGAAATGCTCAGGGGAAATAGCTTTATTGACAGTTCCCCATAATATATCGTTCTCAGTCCCCGGCTCCTTTACAATAAATCTGTCAGCAGGAGAACGCCCCGTATGCACTCCGGTGTAGGCAACCAGCGTACCACCTTCCCCAATAAGTCCTTCTTCCCTCCTTATTACTTCCTCGTACAAAGCCGGAATTGGCAGATTATAGTAAATCCCTCCAGGATTTTTAATTCCATGCTGTTCCGCCAGATCTTTATCCGTTAATTTTTGCACTTCTCTAAATCCTCCATCTCAAACTATCTTTACATATTGATTTAATAAAAAGATGCTTCAAAAAGGACTAAATGGTATACAAGGATAAGCACTTTGGCAAGAATATTTCCTGTTTATTATTAATCTTACTTTAAATTAACTTACCAAAGGTAATCATCTGTTCATTAGGGGGCTACAGGGGGGCTAGAAAATTTTTAATCATGCAAAGCCGAGAAGCAAAGTTACTTATACTAATCCCTCTAGAATTGAGACAAAAAAACATTATCTTCCAGCTCCCTGATAAAACACTATTGATTATAAAGTCTAAGAGATTTTTATCAGATCAGAAAGGATATGCATGCTGTAGATATAATCATTGTAATATTAATCATATATATTATATATCACGATTCCGGCAATGCTTAATAATTTCAGGATAATATTAAGCTACTTTAATCTAAAGTAGTAACTCCCGCTTATTTGACCTTGGACATAATTTATGCTATGTTTTCTTGGTCTGGCGCCAATTCTGGGATGGGAGATAACAAAATAGAAATTATGTTCAAAGTAGGGAAAAAAGCTGTTTATCCTGCCCATGGCGTTGTTCAAGTCAAGGCAATAGAATCAAAAGAAATCTACGGCACTAAAAAGGACTATTACATCCTTGAGGTAATTGACAGCGATGTTACGGTCATGGTACCCATTGACAATGCCGAATCTGTAGGTCTAAGGCATGTCATTTCAAAATCTCAGATTACAAGAATCTATAAAATCCTTAAAAACACAAGCAAAGTTGAGCGGCCCAACGGCCATCAAAGCTGGAACAAGAGATATCGTGAATACTCCGACAAACTAAAGAGCGGGGACATTTTTCAAGTTGCACACGTACTAAAAGACATCAATCTCCTACAAAACGCCAAAGACCTTTCATTTGGTGAGAAGAGAATTATGGACTCTGCGCTATCTCTATTAGTCAAAGAAATATCGATTGCAAAGAATTTAAAAGAAGCATCGGTAACAAAAGAAATCGACAAAATCCTAACAACAAGTGATTAGTTTTTCCCTTACGGTATAACCGCTTTTTACCATTGAATATGTCAAATAGCATTTTAGACATAGAAACAGCACTCAGGCTTAAAGGTTTTTACTTCCGCACCCCGTCAAAAGTTAAAGGTTATAAGGCGGGGATCCATAAAAGTTATTACAATGGAATAAGTCCGGACTTCCTAGACCATAAAGAATACAATAAGGGCGATGAGCTAAAACAAATTGACTGGCGCCTTTATGGAAGACACGACCGCCTCTACGTTAAGAAGTTTGAGGATGAAGTTAATATGCGGTGGTGTATTTTGATCGATAAAAGCGCTTCTATGGGATACGGTGATAATAAGTCGACAAAACTCAACTATGCCAAAAAGCTTTCTGCCACATTAGCCTACTTACTTCTAAAACAGGGTGACTCAGTTGGGCTCCTAGGCTTTTCTGAGAATGACGTTGAATTCATTCCACCCAGATCGGGAAGTTCCTTTATTACAACGATACTGGACAGACTCGAGTCATTTAAACCCTCAGGCACTACGGGCATCAAAGAACCCATATTAAAAGCACTAGAGGCTTATAGTTCTGAGGCATCATTTGTCATAGTTTCAGATTTCCTAATTGAGCTGGAGGCTATAGAGGAATCGCTTAAGCTTATTAGGCATTCAAGGAAAGAGGTTTCTCTATTTCACGTGTTACATCCTGATGAAATTGATTTTGACTTCCGTGGATCAGTTGAATTTCAAGATATGGAGACAAATGTAAAAGTCATTGTAGATACCGGAAGCATAAGACATACTTATCAAAAAAGAATTGGGGAATTTATTGAAAGACTGAAACTGATATGCCATGAGAATGAAACAAGGTATGTTTTTTCACCAATTAACAAATCAATAGAAAACTCCCTAATACAAATTGCGGATAAATAGAGAGAATCATATTGAATTTATCCTTTCTAAGCCCTTTATTTCTGATAGGTCTTGGGGCATTAGCACTCCCTATAATCGCTCATCTGATATCACGGAAAAGCGGAGTAAAGAAAAGTTTTCCGGCAGTCAAATTCCTTATTTCATCCCAAGGTGATCTCGCAACAAGGTCCAAAATAAAGGATATTATCTTACTAATTCTAAGAGGACTCATATTAGTATTAATTGTGCTAGTATTTGCAAAACCTGCTGTTTTCTCTTTCTCCACGGTACAAGAAAACACTCCCAAATCCCTGGCCATTGTGATCGACAATTCATTGAGCATGGGATATGATGACAATTTCAGCCGCGCCCTCAGAAAAGCTCAAGATTTAATTGATTCCCTGCCTGAGGGGAGTTTTGCGTTAATTTCCCCACTCGTCCCAAATAATGAGCAAGAACCCTTTCTATCTCAGGACAAAACTCAGTTAAAAAAGGTAATAAAAGGAATTAAGCTATCTTATAGCTTTACAGAGAACGATAAGAGGATTGAGGATATCTACTCTAAATTACAAAATGCTCCCAACGAGAAGAAAACAGTAGCGCTTATTACAGATCTTCAAAAAAACGGCTGGGAAAACGAAGAGTTTCTAAGATCCTGGCTCGAAGTGATAGATGTTTCAGAAGGTCAGGAGGCCTCAAATCACGCAGTTTCTCGAACACAGCTCAAATATGAGAATGGCTCCATAATAATAGAGGCTACAGTATCAAACTTCTCAAGTGACTCAGTGCAAGAACTTTTGACCAGGACTCGCTTGGGCGATGAAGAGATAAGGGAATTTTTTGATATCGGCCCTGAAGATAAATCAGCTAAAAAGTTCAATTTTAGTATGGATAAGAGAGAGACTCCAAGTTATGGATCGGTTGAGACCTCACAAGACAAACTCAAATCAGATGATGTCAGACACTTTATTATAAATGATCAGGATCATTTCAAAATACTAATCGTCGACGGTGATCCGAGGGAAGACTCCAGACTTAGCGAGACTTACTTCCTGGCCCGGGCTTTAGAGACAATTTCCGAACTCTCCGATACAAATATTTCTATAATAGATAACGACAGCTTTTTAGATGAAGACATGTCAGTTTACAGCTTAATATTTCTGGCAAATATTGGAGAAATAACTCCCCGTATTGCAAAAGAACTTGAGGAATTTGCGAATAATGGAGGTACAACAGTCATCTTTCTAGGAAATAGAGTGAGAGCAGGCTCTTATAATACTTTATTAAAGAATATCCTCCCAGGAGAACTCCAAAATTTGCAAGAGAATAGACTATCACTGCTCCCAGAGGATTCCGATATATTTTCAAAAGATATTAATGAGAAAGTGGAGCAAGTAAATATTGAGAAGTTATTCAATTTCGCACCTTACCCAGATTCTAACATCCTGATATCTACCACCAACAATAAACCTTTTTTAGTAAAAAAAGACCATGGCAATGGCAGCGTCTTTATCTTTACTTCAACTGCCGACGCCAGCTGGAACAATTTCCCGATAACCCCGGTATTCCTTCCTGTTATTAAGAAAATTCATGATTTGACTTACTTTGCAAAGAGCAAAAGGAGAAATTATTTAATCGACGAGACCGTGAATATTGAAATCCTACAAGACACTGAAAGCACGATCGTAATTGATCCGTCAGGGCAGGAGTTTAAACTGAGTTTTGGAGCTCCTGAGTTCGACAATACACAGCTCCCGGGAATTTATAGCGTGGAAGAAAAGGGAGAAAATACATACAAATTCGCAGTTAATATAGACCCTAAAGAATCCAACCTCGAGAAAATTTCCATCCCCACTATAGAAAGCAACACAGCACAAAAGGGAGGCCTTGTAAAAGTTTTTAAAGAAATATGGCGCTACTTCCTCTGGGGCGTAGTAGCCCTTTTTGTATCAGAAGCAGCATTCAGAGCAATTTTTTCTCAGTAATAAAGCTTTATCAATCAACCAAGCTAATCCCGTCTATATTATTGGGTATAGGATGCCCTAGCAAACTCAGTATTGTGGGGAATATATCCACCGTTCTTATGAATTCTTTATTGACTTTTGCGTTCATAACCAGAGGTACTAACATATGATCTCTAAACAGTGCGCCGTGTGATGAGAGGTGTTCCGGATTCTCGTGCTTAGCCCTTAGATCATATCCAGGGCTTGCACTCAATATTAAGTCACCTGTTCTTGGGGATTCTAAAAGCTGTATTATCTGTAATAGAGCATCTGGATATTCGGTATTAAAACTATAGGCCAACGCTTCTTCAGAACTCATTTTCTTGGGCATGCCGTTATAATTAAAAGGGTCACCTTTAATTTTTTGATAGTTTATATTACCGTCATTATCAAGCCACGTTACCGCCTCACCCATAGTACTTTTAATTCTTGAGCGGCCTTTGTGATCAAGGCCTGCAACTATATCTACCTCAGGCCTTTCAATGAAATTATCCACGAGGCCCGCCAGTTCCTCAAAAGTAGATTTCCTCCCCCACCCATCTTTGCTCTTCACATAAATATTAGCCATCGCATTACCTGATATTAAGCTTGCAGCATCAGCATCAGTAAAATGTTTAAACACGTTTGGATAATAAAACGTTTTATAGCCCTGGTGATTCATAAATTCAAGTGAATCAAAGTGCGAGTGGGTCTGAGTTAGACCATGGTCACTTGCAACTATAATTAAGGTTTCTTCAAGCCTTCCTTCACTTTCCAGATTTTTTGCAAGAAGCCCTATCATTTCATCAATCCTTCTATAAGAGTTAATAACCTTTTTGTGAAAGGGATGGTTTAGATGAGAATATGTATCTATTCCTAAGAATACAGCGTAAATAAAATCAGGATATTCTTTTAAAGATTGTAAAAGGATTCGTCGTGCCACTAGGTCAACTTCATCACTTTTATCGGTAAAGTGGCTCTTCACCTTATAGTAGAGCTTCGAAAAAAGAGTCTTATCATTTTTAAAGCCCGCACCTCTTGAAAGCTCATTAAAAATGTTCACGTTTCTTGGAAATATTTCAAATAATGTCTGATAATCTAGGGAAACATCTCTATTCATAAAATATGTTTCCAGTCCTATATAGCTTCTGAAGCGGTCAAATGATAAGAGTTTGTCATTATACGCATCCCTGTCTAACCACCTTATACCCGGCAAATTACATCGTCCGGGATATTTCCCAAATATATAGGGCGTGTATGCAGGACCAGTAGTTGATGGAAACACGGTAACAGCTTCTTTATAACATCCTTTTTCGACTAGATATTTAGAAATATTGGGCAAATCCCCGCTATTTAGGAGTTCGGAGAATACATCAGCTCTAGCACCATCGGCCATTATAAAAATGCAGCTTTTAAATTCAGTCATCAGAATCTTCCTTTGCTAATTATTTTGAGTCACTAGAAGATTTATAGGAAATATTTATCATATATTTCTCTAATCTTATTGGTTCTAGAGATGTATTCCTCTCTTAATTTTTGCCCCTCGTTTTTCATATCCAGTTCAGAAGCCAATTTCTGGAAATCACTCTCATATAGTTCATTAATTGAGCGGTCATGAAGAAGTCTCAGCAAGTTTTCCATCTTCCTTAAGAAAAAAAGCCCCTCTTTTAATATCTTAAATTCCCCATCTTCCATTAAACCACTATACCTAAGACCAAAAAGTGCATCTATAGTATTCTGAACTCTTACGTTTTCATACTCACCCCCGTATTTTAACTGAAGCATCTGGACAAGAAACTCTATATCAACAGTTCCTCCCCTCCCGGTCTTTATATTGACCTTATGGGCAGTTTCTTTTGCAAGTTCTTTTTCCATTCTAGAACGCAGGCGATGAATCTCTTTATAAAAATCCTTGGGAAAAGATTTTTCATATACGAAATGTTTTACGGTCTTCATAACTTTAACACCTAATTCCCAATTGCCTGCGGCAGGTATAGCCCTTATTAACGCCTGTCTCTCCCATATCTGAGCGCTATCTTCATGGTACTTCTTAAACGAATCAAACGAAGTTACCAGGGCTCCGGATCTGCCTGAGGGCCTGAGACCCATATCCATTTTATAGGCAAAGCCCTCTCCTGTAGGTACTGAGAGAACCGAAATAACCTTCTGTCCGAGCTTAGAATAAAATTCATGATCATTTCCCTCATAAATAAAAATTACATCGAGATCGGAATTATAACTCATCTCTCGTCCGCCCAATTTCCCCATACCGAGGATTAGCATTTGCATTCTTTTATTCTTGCCTTTTTTACTATGCTTCACTATATCCCATGCCAACTCAAGCCCGACTTCCAGAATAGCCTCAGCTACCATGGAAAGGTATTTGCCAACATAAAAGGGGTCAACCTCTCCATTTAAATCCCTGAGACATATTTTAAGAGTCTCAACATGTCTGAACCTTCTTATCGTATCTAGCTTATCTTCAAAATCTTTGGCATCTCCTATGCTCGCTTGAAGGCTCTCAAGCATATCTTCCTTAGAGGCAAACTCGGCTCTTACATCCCTTAACGTTATAACATCTAGATACTCGGGGTGTCTGATAAGAAAGTTCGAAAGATAACCGCTGGTAGAAAATAGTCTGGCTAGGAGCTTGATAATATCAGGATTTTCTAGAAGAACAGCATATATTGATGAGCGCCAACCAATCCCCGAGATGAACCTTTCAAGATTTACCAGTGCAGAATCGGGATCAAAGGATTTTAGTATCTTTCTTAAAAAAGCCGGGATCACTTTTCTGGCATTCAACCTGCCACCTTGAGTTAAAGCGCCCAGTTCGGGATCAAGCAATTTGGATAATAAATCAATTGCGATTTCGGGATTTTTAAATCCTAATTTTCTTAGATTCTTTACCGCCTCGACCTCTTCAATATTTCCTACTGTTAAAAAGTCGGCAAGCTCCCAAAACTCTTTCCCGACCTCCTCAGTTTTTTGAGAAGGTTCAAAAAAGAGACTCTTATATATACTAGAAACCGATGAGGTGTTCTCTCTATAGAATTCTTCAAATTCTTTTTTCCCTTTTAACCCGCACCTCTTGGCCAGAATTTCAATATCCTCAGCTGATCCTGGAATTTTATGAGTTTGTCTTTCATCAACCAGCTGAATCGAGTGCTCAACTTTTCTAAGAAAGAGATATGAAGATGTTAAGGATTCAAATACTTTTTCATCTATAACATTCAAATGCCGAAGCTTTTTAAGGGCTAGTAGTGAATTTCTCTCCCTGAGAGCTTTAACCTTACCACCATTTACGAGTTGAAGTGCCTGTATAAAGAATTCAATTTCCCTTATGCCACCTTTGCCGAGCTTAACATCACGCTTTTTTTGAAGCTTATCAAGCTTGGTTTTCATATCCTTTAATTCCTCGATCGAGTTATAATCAAGGAACTTCTTATACACAAACTGCTCGATTTCTCTAACAAACTCTACACCCAGCTCAAGATCTCCTGCAATTGGCCCTGCTTTTATCATTGCAGCCCTTTCCCAGGTATCACCCCAGTAATAGTAATGCTCCACCGCGCCGTCTATAGGCACTGCAACCGTACTTTTACTCCCACCTGGACGAAGTGCTAAATCAACCCTGTATAGAAACCCATCCTCCGTTACAGCGCTTAAAGTTTTAGTAATCCTCTCGGCAAGCTTAAAAAATGGTCCCGGGTCTCCCTTATCACGGTATAAATAAATCAGGTCAATATCAGAGCTCAGATTTAACTCTCTTCCCCCAAGCTTTCCCATACCTAATACCACAAATTCTCCGTACGTCTTTGTATCTAACTCCTCACTGTAAAACCTGTATGTGGATTCAACAATAGCACTCGCAAGGTCCGAAAGCTCCTCCATAATATCACTAAAAGGGCTAAGCCCCATTATGTCCCGGTATATGATTCTTGAAAACTCTCTGTACTTATACTGTCTTAATTGCGACCCAAAAATTTCCCCTGAAGTGGAGCTCTTTCTTATTGAACCTGTCTCTTTTAGAAATTGTTTTGGGGTCTTTTTATTCTTAGTATTTTTTGATTGGCTTAAATAGTCCAGTATGATGGGATCTGTTAAAATTACTCGACCAAGGAAACAGCTGTATGATGAGAGTATATTAAGAATATCCTTTTTTTTAGAGGATATTCTCTTATGTATTTCTTTATAACGTTCTAAGACATTCCTTGCATTGTCCGGGTTGGGTAAAACTCTATTCAACTTCTATCTTCCTGCCTCTATTTCTTCCGGATCCCTTGGATTTACTTTTTTCCCTTTCCTTTAAATGCTCAGATACCTCATTTAGGAGCTCAAACCCTTTATCCGCAGCTTTGGAAGGTAAATCCCTTAAGAACTTTCTGCCCTCTTCATTGTTGAGAAGATCTCTTGCGCCTTTTATGGCGAATCCAGCTCCCACTATACACTCGGCCGCACCGGTGATAAAATGTTCACCTGCCCTTCTGAGATCACTTAAATCTATCTCAGGCTTTTTCTTTCTTCTCCGAGCCCTACTTTGTTTTTTAGGCATATCTTAGCCCCCCGCAAATGAATTATACCCACCAAATACGTACAATAAATTCTATTATAAGATTCTACCACAAAGTTATGTCTTTAAGCACATCCGCTATAGAGACATATGATAGAGATTAAATCAACTAAAATAAAACGGGTCTACATCTATTGAGAACCTGACTTTGCTTGATCTCTTTGATATCAGCTTAATGAGCTGCTTAGAAAAATTATGAAGAACGGCAGCATTAGAAGATTTAAGGAGTATCTGAAAACGGTAGCGGTTCCTTATTTTATATATTGGGCAAGGAGAGGGTCCTAGTATTTCAAGAGAGCCCATGGGTAGCTTTGAGACCATTTTACGGGCGATCCGCTCCGAGTCTATAGCCAGACCCTCCGTTTCAGACTCAAACCTTCCCGAGATCCTTACATTAACCAGCCTGGAGAATGGCGGATATAGAAGTTCTTCTCTTAGTTTTATTTCCTGTTCTAGAAATCCCTTACTGTCGTGATGAGTGGCAAATTTAATACTCGGATGATCTGGGTTATAGGTCTGGACAATAACACTTCCTGGATGATCGCCCCGCCCCGAGCGCCCCGCAACCTGGGTGACTAGCTGAAATGTCCTCTCGCCTGAGCGGAAATCCGGTATGCCAAGAGATATATCAGCCGAAATTACCCCAACTAAAGTCACTCCTGGAAGATCATGCCCCTTGGCCACCATTTGTGTGCCTATAAGGACGTCAATCTCACCACGCTCAAGCCTTGAGTATAGTCTCAGGAGTTTATTTTTCCCGCTTGTAGTATCTCTATCCATTCTAGCCAGAGTAGCTCCAGGCAGTATCCGTTTTATTTCCTCCTCCACTTTCTGGGTCCCTATACCAAGCCCTCTCACTTGCCCTCCACACTTGACGCAATCGGTAGCCAATTTTTCAGAAAGCCCACACATGTGGCACCTTATAGAATCATCTCCCGCATGATAGGTAAGAGAAACAGTGCAGTTAGGACATTTAAGAATATCACCGCAGGAAGGGCATATCATTAAACTCGAATAGCCCCTGCGGTTAAGGAATAAAATGGTCTGCTTACCATCTTCATAGTTTTTGATTATGGATTCTTTTAGAGCTTCCGAGAATATAGCACCCGACTCATTCTTCATATCAACTACTGTTATCTCAGGGAGAGATTTATCCTCTACTCTAAGAGGAAGTGAGAGATAACCGTATCTATTCTTTAAAGCGTTGCTGTAGGATTCTACAGATGGCGTGGCAGACCCAAGCACTACTACCGATCCAGTCATTCTGCCAAGTACAAGCGACAGATCCCGCGCATTATAGGCGGGAGCCTCCTCTTGTTTATAACTAGTCTCATGCTCTTCATCCACAATGATAATTCCTATATTGTTTAAAGGTGCGAATATAGCCGATCTCGCCCCAATCACCACCTTCACTTCACCCCTGCTTGCCATCCGCCATGCATCAAATCTCTCTCCATCAGAAAGGGCACTGTGAATCACTGTCACTTGATTGCCAAAACGAGACCTGAACCTTTTTACAAGCTGAGGAGTAAGAGATATTTCAGGTACAAGTACTAGGGCCTCTTTACCTTGTTTAATAACCTTTCCAATAGCGCGGAGATAGACCTCTGTTTTTCCGCTCCCTGTCACCCCGTGGAGTAAAAATGGGCTAAATTCTTGGCTATCCACCGCGTCAGATATTTTTTTATAGGCAACGTCTTGATCTAGAGTCAGTTTATGGGGATTTTCACCTGAGACGTCAATTCCTGAGAATGGATCTCTCGATATTTCCTGATGCTCGATTTTTACAAACTCTTTCTCTTCAAGCCAGGACAAATGAGCACCCACATTTCCAAAAATCTCCTTTAAATCTGTAAGGGGAACCCTTCTGTGGGTAAGGATAAATTCGAGAATCTCGGCCTTAGCGTGCTTTCTATGAAGAGATTTACTTTGAAGGCTGGCGCCGTCACCTGCAACTATGATCTTCTCTGTCTTAACCTTAGGGTCTGAGACAAGTTCATACTCAATCTCTATTAAACCCCTTCGTTTAAGAGAATTAATAAGTTCATTAGAGGTGTTTTCTACGAGATTCAATAGTTTTTGGGATGTAATTTCACCCGCATTATATATTGTGTTCAAAACAAGGGTTTCATGTCTTATAAGCCTCTGAGCATCGAGTGCTTTAATTCCATTTTCTGTAATTCTGATGAGGCGCTTGAGACTCACACCCAGACCTCCGGGATGAGCTGCTTTCAGCACAATGCCAAGTGAAGTAATGTAGTAAGTAGAAACCCATCTGAGAAACTCAAGCCTCTTGTGATCAAATAAAGGCTCTTCGTCAATAATATCTATTATATCTCTTAGTTTTATATCCGGAGGGGGATCACCCGTACCTACGATAAATCCTATAGACCTTCTATTCCGAAAGGGTACAAGTACCCGCTTTCCGATTTTAACCCCATCCTTTAGGTGTTCAGGGACTTTATAGGAATAATACTCATCCCCAGGTATCGGAATCGCAACTTGAATAGTTTCATCCATTGACGCTTGGAGTCTAATTGGTTTTGAGTAACGGTTCAATAGAGTGAGGCTCAGTTAAGCCATAGAGTTTTACAGACTGGCCATTATTATTGAGAGATTACAGCTTATTACGGCACATATTTCATAGAATCAATGAAGACCTGAATTGGTCTTGCAGAGCCCTCAAAGTGGTCGTCATAGGTTTTACCGTTTTCTAGTTTTAGTACCCCTCTTGGGCAAACTGCACTGCAGACCCCACATCCCACGCAGGGGGCGCGCACTATATTCTTTCCCTGCTGAGCATACGCTCTTACATCAATCCCCATTTCGCATTAGGTTGAGCAATTGCCGCAAGACATACAGTGCCCGATAGTATAAATCTTATAGTGTATTTCCATGCAGCATCGTTACAGATGTCCAAAATAACGCATATACGATAAAGTCTCAACTGTTGACAACGGCAGTATCAGAACATATTCTTTACAGGATTTAAATGCCGAAAGGATACGGAGCACAAAATGGGCAGGCTTGAAAGACTGCTGAACAAAGCCGACGATTTTAAAGAGGCTGGACGTTTCGAAGAAGCACTTAAAGAACTTACTAAAGCAATTGAGGTTGCACCTAAAGACCCCGATGTATATCTTTCGATCGCTCTCACTTATGATGCGATGGAAGACTTTGAAACTTCGATACACTATTTCAGAAAAACTCTTAATTTAAACTCAGAAGACTCGTATATCTGGACACAGTTAGGCATTACACTCTCTCGAATGGGGAGACACAGCGAGTCTATAGATTCTTTTGAACAAGCACTTGAAATTGACCCCGAATACGTCTTTGCCAAATGGCACTTGGCACTTGTTTACAGGACAACGGGGCTATACGAAGATGCTCTTAAGAAATTTGAAGAATGTCTGGCCTCAGATTCCGAACTTGACTATATAAAAGATGAGATTTTCTATCAACTAGGTTTATGCTACTTCGACATGGGATGGACAAGAGAGGCGCTTATTGAATTCAGGAAGCATTTAGAGCAATGTCCGACAGATAATTGGGCACTCCTATCAATTGGCAACTGTTATTTTGACTTTGGTTGGATAGATGAATCAGCCGCAAAATTCAAGGAATTATTAGTGGCTTCACCGGGGTTTATTCCCGCCTATAATTCCCTAGCGTTATCATTGGCAGAAAAAGGGTGGTTTGACGACGCGCTGGACGTTCTAAGGACAGCGCTTCAAATCTCTCCGGAAGATGAGTCTGTAAAGGACAATATGGACTATATACAATCTCTAAAAGATGATGACGATGACAATAAAGGCATTATTCTACTTTTCTTTATTATGCAGTTAATGAAAAAAAGAAAGGAAAATTTAACTGAGCCGGATTGACCAAGGATAACTTCCTTATTCAGCGGCGGATTTAATTCCACATTTCCTTATACGCCCCTTAGCTTTGTGAAACAACACCCCCCTTATTCGCCAACCCTATCTTAGCCTCTTTCGAATAGCTACGCTTAACTGCTCCACGAGAACAACAATAACAAGAAGCACTATGGTTAGCGTCGCCACTTTATCATACTGAAAGGAACGAATGTATAGTTGAATGTAGAATCCGATCCCCCCTGCTCCCACAAGACCTAAGATCAAAGACTCCCTGAGATTCAACTCGAATCTAAAAAGCGTGTCGCGCACCAGATCAGGCGCCACTTGTGTCAGCACTCCGAAACGGACTTTCTGAATCCAGTTGGCTCCCGAGCTTTCAAGAGCTTCGAGCGGGCCTGAACTTGCGTTTTCAAAAGCCTCTGCGTAAAACTTGCCCAGCATGCCCGTTGAATGGACCGCAAGTGCCAGTACCCCGGGGAAAGGCCCGAGTCCGACCGTGCTTACAAACATAAGCGCGAGCAAAATTATCGGAATCGCCCTAAGAATACTCAGAAACCCCTTTACAGGCTGGTGTACCCAGCTGGGGGATAGGTTCTCAGCACCGAGCAAGCCCAAGGGAAAAGAGACCAGAGCGCTTATAACAGTGCCCGCAAAAGCCATCTGCAGAGTCTCAAGCGTGGAGGCCAATACAGTCTTTGCAACAGCGGTATTAGGCGGGAACATACGCCCTATGAAATCAACCATGCGGGGGAAACTTGTCAGGAGCTTGTTAAGATCAATATCCAAGCCGGTGAAAGACCAGGCTATCAATACGACAATAAAAAGGATCCCGCCGAAGCGTAAAAGACTTTGAGGTATCGAAGAACGAGGATATTCAATAGCTATTGGGATACCTTCCTTATACCTAGTTCCGGTTCTTGGGCATTTTCAGAGACGTAACTTCAGGATCGAATAAAGATTTAGGCACATGATTAAAAAGCCTTTCTTGAGAGCTGTCGTAGACTATCTCTCCGCTGCGGAGTCCTATTATCCTTTCAGCTGAGCGTTGTGCAAGATCTGTCTGATGTAAATTCATGATAAGTGTTACCTTGTGGTTTTCACTTACCTCAGCAAGGAGGTTCAAAATGTCATCAGTAAGCGCTGGGTCCAGATTACTGACAGGCTCATCCGCCAGTATTATCTCAGGCTCCTGCACCAGTACGCGGGCAATCGCGACACGCTGCATCTGACCGCCGCTCAGCGTATCAGTTCGCTGATTCATATGCTGAGTTAGATTCACTTCATCTATTGCACTAAGAGCCGCCTGTTTATCACGCTCACAAAAGCGGCCGATCAGACTAAAAAGCGGGTTGATATAAGCTACCCTACCCCATAAAACGTTCTCGAAAACGGATGCCCTGTCTATTAAATTAAAATTCTGGTAAATAAACCCTATACGTCTTCTAAAACCCCTGCTTTTTTTAGAGCCGCCGTCAAATGTTTTTCCCAAAATCTTTACTTCCCCGGATTCATGCTCAATAACCCCGTTTATAAGGCGCATAAGCGTAGTCTTTCCGGCTCCGCTCGGTCCGATTATTGAGACCCTTTCGCCTTTTTGGATTCTAAGGTTTTCAATATTCAAAACATAGGGACTCCGGTTAGTATAGCGAAACTTGACATCCCTGATTGAAATCGCGTTTTCGGCCTGAGCTTTACCAATTTCCCTTAAATTGCTTTTATCTTCTACATTTGAACTCAATTCCATATGATTTCCTCTATTATTAGTTCAAAAACCCGTACTGACGGGCTATTACCTCAACAGATTTATAGTCCGAGTGACTGGCCTCTATATAGCCGTCGGGGCTATATACATATTTCAGGAGATGCTTGTTCTCAGGCTGATTAAGTTTAAGCATCGCCTGCTTAAACGCATCAACACGTTCTTTATCAAGCCCTTTCCGTACACAGACAAGGTGCGATGGAATAGGCTTTGACTCTGCAATCCATGTGATTTTCGGAAGCTGCTCGGGTGTTAGTAAGAGATCTGCAAACTGGCTTACCCCTGCTGCGTCGACCAAACCGTTGGCGAGCGCCTGAATCGCCTGCTGGTACCCTCCGGCGAAATACACATTACTAAACACCTCCTTTGGGTCATCGCCGCGTTTTAGAAGACCGGCTTCAACCATGATTTCCAGAGGATATATAAAACCGGATTCCGATAACGGGTCCGCAAAAGCAATACTTTTACCTTTTAAGTCCTCAACTTTTTCAATGCCGCTGTCCCTAAGCACGAAGATTCGTGCTCTGTATGTAGGGCTGCCCCTGTATACCTCAGAAAGTATTACCTCGGCGCCGATTATTTCGTGCGCCAGCACATACGGCAGCCCGCCCATAAACGATATATCCGCCTCTCCGTTTCGAAGGGCTTCAACCGCAGCCGCATGGTCCTGTGTAACATATCCCTTCACTGGTACACCCATTTCCTTTTGAAGGTATTCGATAATAATCTCGATATCGCCTATCAGCTTCTCAGGATTTTCCTGGGGAATAAAAGCCAACACCAGCGGATCATCCTTTTTAGCTTCCTCGTTTAAGCTAAACGCCTCCTTATCATATCCGGCAACGGATATGATAAGCGCGGTAATAATAAACCATAGAATCGTAAAGTGTCTCATTTAAAACTCCCGGGAGTTATTTAAACTCCGATCCGTATTCTACTTCCATTGTTTTGTATTCGGTCCATAATGTTTGTGATTTCTCCCAGTCCTGAGCCTCAACAGCAACCAGAATCTCATCTAATTTATCAGCCAATGCGTAAACCTTAGGAGCCTGACTCCTGTCCTGAAGCCCGCTTGCGTCAAGACGTAAATCAGATGATACAGTTTGAATTAGCAGTTTTGTGTGATATTCATCCTCTGCAGGGATAAGCGTGTCTAAGGTGGTTAGGAATGTAGAGAGCTCAGACCAGTCCAACAAGAACTGAGTGTTATCGTTATCAAAGACCTCATACGGCTCTTCACCGGTTCCAACAGTTTCCAGGTATGAAGTCAAATCCGCTTTCTGCCTCTCTTTAAGGCCGAGTTCAAAGCGCACATTGAACCACTGCACAACATCACCGAGGGTTTCAAGCGACCCGTTGTGCAAATAAGGCCCCGTGTGCTTGACATTTATAAGGGTCGGAGTATCAAAGAACGTATCTCTCGCACCCGGACCGGACGAGTTGCCGGAGGTGATATCGTGGCGCAACCCATCTAAAAAATTAGAACTTGGAATATGGCATGTGCTGCAAGCTCTCCCGCCCATAGACTTATACTCGGTGTTAAAAATCTTCTCACCCCTTTTAGCAGAAGCAGAAGCTTTATCGTTCAGGATACCGTCAGGTTCCAAATACATTGAAGGAAGCCAGTCAAATTCGAGCATGTAGGTTACAATAGCGTCCAGCATAAACGGCGTCGGCTCCCTGCCCCCAAATTCGTTCACCATTACATTCCGGGTGAACTCACGTAGACTCGCAAACCGGCCGTCTCTCCCATAAGGAGCTGTAAACCTGAGTCCTCTAAGGCTTGGAATATCGAGTGAATCGTTCTTGTGATCATTGAATCTCGAGTTGAACAAGTGGCTGTCTACGTCGGCAGAACCGGCTCTCTCACTAACACCTGGGATCATGAAGCTCTGATTGATATCGCTTCGGTTATGACAAGTGCTGCACGCTATGCCGAAACTGCGGGCAGGCTCGCCAAAGATCTCAGGTGAGTCAAACAACATATCTCCGTAAGCGACAAGAAAAAGGTCCTTTTCATCAAGCCCCCTGGCCTCGAAGTTCAGCACTAGTCTCGGCAGTGGACGTTGATCGTTCAGGTTGCTGCCCGGGGGAAGCCAAGGAGCAATCTCTACCTTGCCGTTTGAGCTGGATTTATACTTCGGTAAGGGCAAGAGCGTATCTTGATCACTAAAATCCCGGAATTCGTAATTAGTCTTAAGGTATTGCGTAATATAGCCGCTTACTTTTCGGAAATTAGGCTCATCAGGTTTCAATACACCGATTTCCATCACCCCCGCGCTTCCAACGCTCGAGGTCAGACTCAGCCACGATCTGCCCATTTGATCGTAAGCTTCCTGGTCTACTTGTTCAATAAAATCCTCGAGTGCCCTGTACAAACGCTTTGCCTCCAATACATCATTAAGCGCTACACCAGGCTTGTCTATTTTAGAATCCGCCTCCTCTAAATGGTAGCGAATATAATGAGATAAAGCGCGTGTGGAGGAAGAATAAAACGCCCTGGGATCCTTATCCTCTATAGCTTTTCGGATAGATTCCACGTGATCAGTCTTATCGGTTTTCTCAATAACGGCTATTAAGTCGTAGACTGTTTTTGATTTATATCCTGGCTCCGCAATTTGCTTTTCGTATTCCTCAGCTATCAAATCCCAGTTTATCGGTTTTAGGTTAGCGTAAAATATAGCTCTCAAGTAAGCCTGAGCTACAGGATGCCAAGGCTCTTGGGCAACTATATGCGCGGAGCTCGGAGTAAACGGGATTAAAAGTAAAACAACTAACGCCGTTTTAAGGAACCAGTTAGTTAGGTTTAATTTTCTTGATCTCATTTTCATAATTCCTCTTTATTCTCAAACTAAGTCATTTCAGACTGGGATAATTCAACCTCAGTAACAAAAACGTACTGAGCTGCTCCCGAGCCTAAAACATGCTCTGAATCTTCAACCTCTATCTTTATTGGACCGTTAAAAGGTTCAATTGAAAGTACTTTAAGTTTTGTCTTGGGATATAGTCCCATTTTGCCAACATATCTTAGAAGATCAGGATCATGATCACTCACTTCAACCACTACCGCACTCTGACCGGGCCTTAGATCAGCCAATGGAACAGAATCAAGTTCAGTGATCGTACCGTCACGGCTTGGAATAGGAGAGCCGTGAGGGTCTCTAGTCGGATGACCGAGAACGGCGTCCATGCGATCTTCAAGATCTTCTGACAATACATGTTCCCACTTTTCAGCTTCCTCATGCACCTGGTCCCAAGGCACACCAAGGGCTTCCGCCAGGTATAGCTCAATCAAACGATGGTGCCTGATTACCTCAAGCGAAATCATCTGCCCGGCTTTAGTAAGTTTTACACCCTGGTAGCGCTTGTGTGTAATGAGTTTTTTCTCAGAAAGTTTTTTTATCATGCTCGTAACAGATGCCGGCGCAACATTTAATTTTTCAGAAAGCGAATTAGTTGATACCTTCCCCTGCTCTTTTTGTATTTCATAAATTGCTTTTAAGTAATCTTCTATAGATTCTGTATACATTTCAAATCTCCTAAATAGAATTTAGACCTATCTAAAAATGATATTGTCTATACAACAACCTGTCAAGTAAAAAACATTAGAAAAGAAAGGTGAAGGCAGTAGTAATAACAACTTCCTTTTCCGTGTTCTTACTATAAATATCAGGCGTAACCCCAACTATAATCGTAAACCAGTCGGTCACCGGTGATGTAAACCCGGGAGTTATATTAACAACCTGTATACTCTCTTCGCCGTCTGTATCTTCATATGCGTAAGCACCCTCAATTACAGCTTGAAACCACGAAACTAGGTAATATCCAAATCCAATATTGGAAATAAAGTTCCATCCGTCATCTTCAACTATTCCAAATACAAAATCTGCATCCATTGATAACTCTTCGGAGAAGTTCTTTGTTAATATAAGTCCTCCGAGCTCAATAAACCAAGGAGCATCCCCTCCACTCGTAGGGAAAGAAACTCCTCCCTGATAAGCCAAAGAGAAAGGATATTTTTCACCTTGATCCAAAAATCTGAATTTAAGACCCGCCTCTATATCACCAAAATCATTAACTGTATCTATTAAATCAGAATTTTCATGATTGAGATAATTGATATTTACGCCAAGCTCCAAGTTATTAAGCACTCCTAATGTTAGCCTCGCCCCGCCACCCAGTCTGAACGTGTTATCCCTATCATCTACAAACTCAAATGAGAAAAATGGTTCAAATTCAACATGTTTTTTTGGTACTGTATCAGTACTGGGAACGATAACTTTTGAATTCGAAATCCCACCAACTCCAAAAACATTGGTTGTACCGGACAATAAAAGCACTAGAACAAATATTGGCATGAATACTTTTGCTACTGAACACATATTTCTTTTGAGAAACTCCTTCATCACTCTCAACCTCCAAATGCATACTAAAGAGAGCGTGATATCAATATTTATCTTTAGTATAGTTAAATTGTATTTTTAGACTGTGCTAAAAATTATCTTACATACAAAAATTTGTCAAATTTTCTCCACTAATTATTGTGCAATTGTAATTCAGAAACTTAAATCAATTAGAAAGGATTTATAATTCTCAGTTGGTTTCCAGAAATAAATTCTTAATCAGAAGACTCCAGATATTCACTCTTATAAATATCTATAAAACTCATAAAAATAGCTAAGAGAATAGGGCCTATGATTATTCCGGTAAATCCGAAAACAGATAAGCTTCCAAAAATTGTTAGAACCAGAAAAAGGGTCGAAAGTTTAACCTTGCCCCCGATAATCATCGGTTTAAGGAAATTATCAACAGAACTTACTACCAGTCCACCAAAAATAAGTACTGCTATTCCAGTATAAATACTACCGGTAAAAACGAGATATAACCCGACAGGAAGCCATACTATTACAGCTCCAGCTATCGGAATAAGAGCGAATACAAAAGTAAGAACTCCACCTAACACTGAATAGGAGATCCCTAATATCCAGAAAAAAAGCCCTTGGAGTATACCTTGAATAGCTGCCGTAACCATAACTCCTAAAATAACAGCATTCAGAGTGTCATAAAATTTCTTAAAAATTTCGTCCTTTTGCTCGTCTTTCATAGGAATTAAATATTTGATGCGTTCCAGCATACCATCGCCATCACGGAAAAAGAAAAATAATGCAAATATCATCATACCAAAGTTAATAAGAAGACCAGTAAGATTTGTTGCAGCTGATTGAACCTCGTTAATTACATAACCGCTAACAGATCCTAAGCCCTTAACAGCCATCTGGTGAATATTTAGCTCCCCTATTTGAAGCCTCTTCTCTAATTCTTCTAACACTGTGACCGGAACTAGGCCCTTTAACTTTTCTAGTTTTGATTTCAATTCCGAGACTTCGAGATTATCAGTAAGCCCTTGGTAAATATCAAACATATCCACAGCGACGGTAGCCGAAATAAACACAAGGGGCAATATTACAAGGAATGTTGCAACTACAGTCATTATTAGAGCCGATATACTCTTTCGGTTTCTCAATAGTTTAGTAAGTCGTTTGTGTACAGGGTATAGAGTAAGTGTAATTACAGCACCCCAAAAAAGTGCAAGGATAAACGGGCTCAGTATTTGATAGAAAATATATATGAGCAAGAGAAATATCGCTATGAAAAACCAGGAAAATACCTGTTTCCTATGCACTTAGAATCCCCTAAAGAAAGGTTTATGAATTTCCCCCGTACCACTTCCTAATTTACACTAAATAAGGAAATTTTGACAGAGTTAGGCTATTATATGAATACTAATTTTTCGTATTTTCTAATTACGACGTGAAGATTATGAAATTTTCTACAACTTTGATCAGATCTCTCAAATGTTCTACTGTAATATTAGGATTAGTCATTTGCTTCTCATTTTGGCATTCCGACTACCTGGTAGCATTTACAAATTCTTCCTATGCTAATGAAAAGATCGATACCCCGGTTTTTGGTTACAAAATAGTAAACACCTATCCTCACAACACAAACTCCTTCACCCAAGGACTCATTTTTGATAAGGGAGTCCTATATGAAAGTACAGGGCTTAATGGGCGCTCAGCTGTCAAAATAGTCGACCTTAAGACAGGGAAGACCCTCAAGTCACATGAATTGCCGGACAACTATTTTGGAGAAGGCATCGCAATAATCGAAAATAAGATAATTCAACTAACCTGGCGTTCTAAAACGGGTTTTGTCTATGACAAGAAAACTTTGAAGCTGATAAAGAAATTTAGTTATCAAACTCAAGGGTGGGGAATCACATACGACGGCAAATATCTAATTATTAGCGATGGCAGTGCTGTTCTCTATTTTATGGATCCAAATACATTTAAAGTAGTCGGCACATTAGAAGTATATGGAGATAATGGAAAAGTTAGTAAGTTAAACGAACTCGAATATATAAACGGTGAAATATACGCAAATATATGGGGGACCGAAAAGATAGCTAGGATAAACCCAAAAACCGGCCGCGTCACAGCGTGGATCGACCTTAGTGGACTCCTAAACAAAGAGGATAAGAAGAACCGGGTCGATGTTCTAAACGGCATCGCCTTTAATTCTGACAAAGGCAGTCTATTTGTGACAGGGAAGCTCTGGCCAAAGATGTTTGAGATAGAACTCGTGCCCAAAAATTAGGGGGATTTATAAAAACCTCTATTTAAAAAGCGGCTGCTGCTCCATTTCCTCCGTCTCTAAAGGTGCTTCATCAGACTCGATTTCTTCTTCAATTTCAGGAGGATATCTGGAATCATAGCTCTCAGGCTCTACCCTTGGCTCTAATTCATCTGTCGCAGTAGGCTCCGCTGGCGCAAATAATGCTGAGCATGAACCAACACTGATTGATAGCCCAATTATTAGCAACAAAAGAATATTTCTCATTTTCCACCCTCTCTAATATTAAAACTTTTTATTAAGTATAATCTTGGCTGGGTAATCTTACACGTTATATCAACCAGAGGCCAAATTAATTTAGAATAATCTCATGAGAAGAATACTACCTTCATTACTACTAGCTGTAATAATAGTTTTAAGCGCAATATTGATTTTACAGTCCTGTGCAACTCCTCCTCTAACAAATGACGCTTCAAGCACCAATACTGCTATTACGCGCCTATACATTAGTCTTAGTTCAAAGAGATTGCAAAGAGAATACAAGGTAGGAGACGTTGAAAAAATTTTAGTTAACCATTTTAACGGCGCTACTATGCAGGAATCAACAGGGATTCATCAGGGCAAAAAGGAAAGAAGCCTTGTTATTACAATCATCAACTGCTGCAGCTGGGAAGAGCCAAAGAAAAAGTTCCAGGAGAAAATCAATAATTTAGTGATGCAACTAAGAAATGATCTGGGACAAGAATCAATCCTTGTTGAATATATTGCCCCCGGGAAAACAGAGGCATTTGAACTATACGAATAAATTCTTTAGCATCTAACAAAAAGGAGAAGATTAAGGTTCCAATGACAAAACTAAAACGCACATTCATCTTCGGTCTACTCAATACAGTAATTGCATCCATTTTATCGCTTCTTATTGTAATGTATATGACCGGATACTCTAACGAGCAAAGGTATATATTTTGGATTGTATGGATATCCTCACTGCTGCCAATGATAGTATTAGTTTTTGTCACGGCTTTTTTATATCACTATCTTTGTGAATCGAAGAAAAGGTGGGTTCATATCCTGTGGTTTTTAATCAATTCATCTCTTATTGTGGGCTTTGCTTCTGTTATCGCTTTCGTAGTTCTAAACGCAATGTTCAATTGATTTCGTAACTCTATAGACTCTCTACATCATCACAACACAGTTCCAACACCAAATCCTATAACAAGTGCATCATTAATGTCGCTACGTCCGTCAGGATTGATTACGACCTGAATATCCGGTGTGAAAAATAACCATGGCGCAATCTGTATCCTGTAGTTTAGCTCCAATATGATCTCATAGTCCTGGACTTGCAAATCGTTATTGCGCTCGAACTCTGCCAGGTCGTTGCTGTATAATCCATATGCAAAAATAAATGCAAATATATCCTCTGATCTGCTCGGCAATACCCCTTGATAGCTAAGGCCACCTGCAGACATAAAAGTAATTTTATTACGGTTCTCCGGAGCATAACTTAACGCCAAAAAAGCCGAAAGCCCCTCGGAATAGTCACTGTTTTCAGAGTAGAGCATCTGCTCTCCCATAATATATAAGCCCCAAGTACCCCGGACATTTCGGTCGGTAGACAATTCCTGAAGCCTCTCACTATCGTAATAGGCACCTATCTTATACTTGCCCGGCAGCCCCGGTATATTTTGATAATTGCCTGTAATGTAGCCGAATTCCCCTAAAGTTAACACACCCGATCCGTTCGGGATTGAGAAATTAAAACCGTGATCATCAGGATCGCGGAAGTCCTCAAATACCAGGTATGAACCCACTTGCCCATACCAGTTGGTTCCCGGTTTAACTTTTAACCTTGCACCCCATACTGCCGAAGGACTAGTGGGAAAAGATATACTTTGAATTGCTGCGATTGGGTTAGTGCAGATGGCCTGGTTTATAGACGTGCATGCGAGCCTGAGTGACGCGAAGTCATGTCCTGTTATAATCCGTCCGAGTACTATCTCGGCTTTATTATCAAAAAGCTGTTGTCCGAATGCCAGATGTACAAGACGTGCAGCACCGTCTTCGTCACCTGTATGGAGCTGAACTGGAAATTGATTTTCAATAAAGTCAGGAGAAAGACTTTTACCCGGATTTATATAAGAAAATGACACGATAAAATAACCTCTTTTCCAATTAAGGAGCCTTTCCAAGTCAAGGAATATGCTGGTACCGATATCGCCTTTCCATGATTCGCCCTGCTTTTCTCCTCCAGCAGGATTAGCCGCTAACTGACCGAAATAGGCAGTAATAAGCTGAACCCCATGTTTCGCGAGTCTGTCTCTTAAACCACCCCAGCTTCCAGTTAATGCCCCTGCCGTACGCCATTTACCTGAAAACACCCCCCAGCCCTGATCAGGTGTCCATTCCGGGGGGATGA
>SMWY01000128.1 GCA_004356555.1 Candidatus Dadabacteria bacterium | reverse complement strand
TTTTGACACTAAATGATTTTGCACCTTTATGCCCAGCTGTAACCAGCATTATTGTGTAACGGTCCGTTTTCATTAATTCCTCCAGAATTCGTCAAACCAAATTGAGTTTGGGGTGATTTTGTAAATGAAAGTTATTTTCTAATAACGCAATCATACATATAATCCAAATGAAATGCAACCTTATTTTTTGGTACTTTGTTAAACGTAAATTGTTTAAAAAATGTATCAGTAGAGCTGCAATGAGACCTTTATATATGACAGATATTAGAGAGTATTGGATTTTAAATAAAGACGTAGTCTTGCAGTGAAAGATGATAATAGATAATATGATAGTATTCATTCTTGAGTGAAGAATTTTATATAAGGCAAAGCCCGGTTAAAAAAGTTCTCTTTTAAAAAGAATATTGGGTGAGTTAATTTTCTCTAAAATCAATTTTTGAGGTGTTTTATCGGTAACTTGAAAATGGGAAAGGTCATATGTGTTGCAAATCAGAAGGGCGGGGTTGGAAAGACAACAACAGTTATCAATCTTGCAGCTTCATTGGCAGTAAATCAAATGAAGACGTTGTTTATCGATTTTGACCCTCAGGGAAATGCAACAAGTGGAGTTGGGGTGGACAAAGAAGAGATTAAAGAAACTATATATAATGCTATTATCGGAGAATCCAAAATAAATGACATTTCGATCCAGGTAGAACCTGAATCTCTTGGGGGTTATTTAACTGTTGTTCCGTCTAACTCAGAATTAACAGGGGCTGAGATTGAGCTTATACATTTGGAAAGAAGAGAATGGAGGCTTAAGGACGCGATACAAGCTGTACGTGATCAGTATGATTACATTTTCATAGACTGTCCTCCTTCGCTTAGTCTCCTAACTGTAAATGCACTTGCTGCCTCTGATTCGGTTCTGGTTCCTGTGCAATGTGAATATTATGCTATGGAGGGGCTCGGACAGCTAAAGCGTACGATATCTCTTATTAAGCAGAGGCTGAACCCTGAGTTAAGTATTGAGGGATATTTGCTCACGATGTTTGACTCAAGAAACAATATTTGTCACATGGTTGCAAATGAACTTAGAAACTATTTTAATAGCGAAGTGTTTGAAACAATAATATACAGAAACGTCAGGCTTGCCGAATGTCCAAGTCACGGCAAACCTGCCTTGCTGTATGATGTTAAATCGATTGGAGCAAGGAGCTATATTTCTCTTGCCCAGGAATTAATAGCCCGAAACGGAGGTCGTACAGTTGAAGAAGTATAATTTGGGTAGAGGCTTAGATGCTCTAATTCCTAAAGGAGATAACCTAGAGGGCTATATTGTCGCATCAATTAATGAACTCAAACCGAATATGTTTCAGCCCAGAAAAGATTTTGATGATGAAACAATTTCCGAGCTTGCATCTTCAATTAAAGAAAAGGGCATATTACAGCCGCTTGTAGTTAGAACCATAAGCGGCGGATATGAAATAATAGCGGGGGAAAGAAGATGGAGAGCTGCTCAACGTGCCGGAATTACGAGAGTTCCCGTAATAATAAAAGAAGCCACAGATAGAGAAGTTTTAGAACTTGCCCTTATTGAAAACCTCCAGCGTGAAGATCTAAACCCGATAGAAGAAGCAGTGGCTTATCAGCAATTAATAGATGAATTTGAGTTAACTCATGAAGACGTATCCCGACAAATCGGTAAGGATAGATCGACTATTACGAATCAGCTTAGGCTATTAAAACTCCCCGAGGAGGCAAAAAAGGCTCTTATCGCAGGAGATATCACCGCAGGTCATGCCCGTGCGATATTGAGTATTGAATCATCTGCCGAGGCTAGAGAAGCTTTAAAGGCAATTCTGAAACAAAAACTCTCGGTAAGAAAAACAGAGCAGCTCATTCAGAATATATCTAAACGTAAGAAAAAAGATGCGAAACCACGGAGTGATGATATATATATAAGGCAGATTACAGATGAGTTAAAGAAGTCGCTTAGTACCCAGGTTCGAATTGTGGATAAGCAGGGCAAGGGTAAAATAGAGATTGATTATTATTCCAATGAGGAACTGGAGAGACTAACATCTATTCTAAAGGCAAATTCATATTAGAGGAATTAAAACCCAATGAAAGAATTCAAAGTCAAAGTGGAAGTAAAGTTAAAGCCGGTTGTTCTGGATCCTCAGGGGAAAACGGTACTGACCGCGCTTCATAATCTTGGTTATGAAAAAGTGGAAGATGCCAGGATTGGGAAACTAATTGAACTTAAAATAATGGACAGCGACGCGGGTAATGTAAGAGAACGTGTTAACGATATGTGCAAAAAGTTACTTGCAAATCCTGTAATTGAAGATTTCGTTGTAAAAGTTGAAGAGTGATATGTATAAGTTTGGTATAGTCGTATTTCCAGGATCCAACTGCGATCATGATTGCTATTATGCAATAAAACACGTATTAGGTCAGGACTGTGAGTTCTTATGGCACCACGAGACTGACGTTGAACGCTTTGACTGTATTGTTCTTCCGGGCGGATTTTCTTACGGGGATTATCTAAGGACAGGGTCCATTGCGAGTCTCTCCCCTGTAATGAAATCTGTCGAAAAATTTGCCCAAGCAGGGAATCCGGTAATAGGAATTTGTAATGGATTTCAGGTTCTTGTTGAATCGGGACTCTTGCCAGGTGCGCTTATAAAAAACTCATCTCTGAAATTTGTTTGCAAGTGGATTAAGGCGAGGGTTGAAAATAATAGAAATCTCTTTACAGATAATATGAAAGTGGGTGATGTCTTAGAAATCCCTGTAGCTCATGGAGAGGGAAATTACTTCTGTACTCCTGAGGAACTAAAAGCTCTCAATGAAAATTCTCAAATAGTTTTTAGATACTGCAGTGAGAAAGGTGATATAACTCCTGAATCAAATCCCAATGGGTCTATTGAAAATATAGCCGGAATAACTAATAAAGCCGGTAACGTTCTTGGCATGATGCCCCATCCTGAAAGGTGCGCTGAGGAAATACTAAACGGGACTCAGGGAAGATTAATTTTTGAATCAATCATCTCCTGGCTTAATCTAAATAAAAAAGTGACGGGCCGGGCCTAAATTTTCGTTAACCGGGGGTTAATTATAGATGGGAAAAATATTAATTCTGATATTGATAATTCTTATTTCATTTTGGGTTGGAAGGTTATCTGTCCGTACAAAAAAAGATAAAGTCGCTAAAAGGACACCCAATCATGACTCCTCTATAATAGATGTTGAATTAGAGGACGAACCTTAAATTGCAATTTATAGACACTATATTAATTCTAAATGCCCGCTCAAACACAAATATTTGTTGCTCTCGTACCTATGTGGTACTCTTAAAACAGTAAAAGTTATGAGATATAGAGGGGAAATTGCAAGGGAATCTAATGGTTGAGCATAAAATCGATAATGAGATCGATATTACAAAAGAAATTTGTCCAATGACTTTTGTAAAAACCAAACTTAAACTTGAAACTATGTCCAGAGGGCAAGTACTTGAGGTTACTCTACGTGAAGGGGAGCCTTTAATTAACGTCCCGAAGAGTGTAGAGGAGGACGGGCATAAAATTTTAGATCTTCGCCAGGAAGGCGATATCTATAAACTTCTAATTGAGCGTAATTAATGAACGTATCTTTAGCCAGAATTAAATCACCAGACAAAGGTTTGAAAAGGGCTGAGTCCGTAATTGACTTAGTTGGAAATACGCCTCTAATTAAACTTACCCATTTGACAGAGGGGATCAGCCCAAAAGTAGAAGTTTATGCCAAGGCAGAGTGGTTTAATCCTGGAGGCTCTGTAAAAGACAGGCCCGCTTTATGGATGATCCTTGATGGCATCAATTCAGGTCAACTCACACATGATAAGATCCTTATGGATTCTTCCTCTGGTAATACTGCTATATCTTACGCAATGTTTGGAGCGGCGCTCGGTTATAAAGTTGAGCTTGTCACACCACTTAATATGAATATTGAAAGAAAAAAAACGCTGACCGCTTTTGGTTCCAAGATAATATATTCTGACCCGCTTGAGGGATCAGACGGGGCCATTAGGCTTGCCAGAAAGTTAAAAGCAGAAAATCCTGATAAGTATTTCATGCCAGATCAGTATAACAATCCTGCAAACCCTCAGTCTCATTACGACACCACAGCTCTTGAGATATGGGATCAGACAGAGGGCCGTGTTACACATTTTCTTGCCGGGCTCGGTACAAGCGGAACATTTATGGGTACAAGCCGTAGGCTTAAAGAGTTAAATCCCAATATCAAAACAATTTCTATAGAACCTGCGGAATCACTACATGGGCTTGAGGGAATGAAACACATGCCCACATCGATTGTTCCCGGTATTTATGATTCCACTATGGCTGATGAATTAGTTAGGGTCTCGACTGAAGACGCATATGATACGATGAAAGACCTTTTGAAAAAAGAGGGAATTTTCGTTGGGCACTCAAGCGGAGCCGTGGCTTACGCAGCGCTAGAGTGTGCGAAGACGCTTGAAGAGGGAGTTCTTGTTACAGTGTTTCCTGACGGTGGGTACAGATATTTGAGCGGAGGTATATGGTGGTAAAGGTACTAAGGTCTGTGTACGATGGGATGATAAAACATGCAGAAGCCGGTTTTCCTCATGAGGTTTGCGGGGTTATGATAGGGTCAAACGGAGATATTACACACTATAAAGAATGCAGAAACCTAAATACTGAGAGAGCGCACGATCGTTATGAATTGGACCCGGTCTCTTTTAAGGAGGCGGATGAGTGGGCAAGAGAAAATAATATGGAAATTTTAGGAATTTATCACTCCCACCCCGATCATCCCTCCAAGGCTTCAGAGACTGATAGGCAGAGGGCATGGCCTGAGTGGACTTATATTATTTTTTCTATAAATAAGGGAAAGTATAATGACGCAAGAGCATGGGTGCTTGAGGACTTTGATTCTCATTTTATAGAAGACCAGATTGAAGTAACGGATGGTTGAATATTGCAATTAACTGAAGATCAAATTTATCGCTACAGTAGACACATTTTACTTCCCGAAGTTGGGGGAGTTGGACAAAGAAAGCTTTTGGATTCTAAAGTTTTTTGTGTCGGAGTAGGCGGACTGGGCTCTCCTGTGGCGCTTTATTTAGCAGCGGCCGGTGTTGGAACTGTAGGTATTGCCGACTCAGACCAGGTCGATATTTCCAACCTCCAGAGACAGGTGCTTCACTACACCGACGACATTGGAAAGCCTAAAACACGTTCAGCTCAGGAAAAGCTTAAGAAACTAAATCCTGATGTAGAAATTATTGCATATAATAACTTGATTACTAAGGACAATATCCGGGATATAATTAGAAACTACGATATAGTCGTAGACGGCTCTGATAATTTTCCTACGCGCTATCTGGTAAACGACGCTTGTTACTTCGAGAAGAAAACACTGATATCGGGAGCTATCTTTCAGTTCGAAGGGCAGATATCCGTATTTAAACCCCATAATGGGGGCGCGTGTTACCGTTGTTTATATCCTGAAATACCGCCTGAGGGAATGATGCCCAACTGCCAGGAAGTTGGCATATTAGGTGCTGTAGCCGGAACTGTTGGAACTATGCAGGCAATCGAAACGTTAAAAGAAATTTTAGAAATCGGTGATTCATTAGAAGATCGTCTTCTAATATTTAATGCACTTAAAATGACTTTTGACTCTGTTAAAGTTAATAAATACCCACAATGTCACTTATGTGGTGAGAACCCTTCAATTAAAGAAGTAACCGAGTATAAACAGCCGGAATGTGATTTTGAGAACTTGCCTCCTTCTTAAAAAATACTGTGTATTCAATCAAATTGTTTGTGAAATTAGTGATTCTTAAGTTAACTTGACAACACCTTGCCCCTCCAACATACTAAACTACTCAAAATAATCTTTTCACTCTATTAGCACTACTGAATTTGGGGAATATATAGATGGATTTAAGCGAGGTTTTTAAAAGTACTCTTCTGATAGGACCGGAAATTTCGCTCATAATTGCCGGTCTTATATTAATAGTACTTGATCCAATCTTAAAGGGATCTGCGAAAAAGAATCTGTATGTTCTTGCTCTTTTGGGATTAGCGGTTGGCTTTATTCTAAATCTAAAGAGGTTTGGTGTGGCCGAGACTGCTTTTTCAGGGGCTCTTTCTTTAGATCAGTTCGCCGCATATTTTAATATTATTTTTCTTCTAGGTGCATTCCTGTCAGTCATTATTTCAAGGGACTATCTTTCAAATACCAATAAATACTCAAATGAGTTCTTCGCACTTATACTATTTTCAACTTCAGGTATGATGATTCTAAGCTCGGCTAAAGAGTTCATGTCTCTTTTTCTTGGCTTTGAAATAATGTCTATCTCTGTATACATACTCGCGGCCTTTAACAGAAAATCAGCTAGGTCAACAGAAGCGGGAATAAAATATCTTATTCTGGGCGGATTCTCATCGGCAATACTACTTTACGGTATAGCACTTCTCTACGGAGCGTCGGGGTCTGTGTATCTGGACGAGATCGTCAGTAAATTCGACCCTACAAATCCACTCTTTTTAGCCGGAAGCGCTTTAGTGCTTGTTGGCTTCATATTTAAGATCGGAGCATTTCCCCTACATCAGTGGGTGCCTGATGTCTATGAAGGGGCGCCGATGCCTGTGACCGCTTTTATGTCTGTAGGAGTAAAAGCTGCTGCTTTTGCGATTTTACTTAGAGTCATTTTCGAAGGATTTTCAGAAATCCAGATAAGCATTATGTCCGTTTTATGGATCGTTGCTGTATTTACGATGGTAGTGGGTAATATAGCGGCAATAGCTCAAAAAAGTATAAAACGCATGCTCGCATACTCCAGCATTGCGCACGCGGGATACGCTCTTGTAGGGGTGGTAGCAGCGTATGGTGGAGATAAATTAGCGGTAAGTAGTGTAATTTATTATCTTTTTGCCTATATGTTCATGAATTTGGGGGCATTTGGAGTTTTGGCTTATCTATCAAGAGATGGAAAGGAATGTGAAACATTTGATGATATTTCGGGTCTTTGGCGAAAAAGACCTTATCTCGCACTTGCCTTGGGAGTATTTATGTTCTCCCTTGCGGGTATACCGCCGACTTTAGGATTTTTTGCGAAATATAGGCTTTTCCTCTCCGCAGTGCAGGCTGATTTCTACTGGCTTGCTGTAATCGGAATCCTAAGCAGTGTAGTATCAGCTTATTATTACTTAAGAGTGCTTGTTTACGCATATATGAAGGAAGAAACAGCTACTTTCCCCTCATTTAAATTTGCGTCATCGGTAGTACTAATAGTTCTTTGTATTGGGACACTTGTGCTTGGCGTGTTTCCTTTTAATTCCTGGAATCTGGCGCTTGAGGCGGCCGGTTCAGTCTTGCATGCTTTTAAGGGCGGCTAACTAATTCACAAACCCGATTACCACAAATTTTGTTGTTAATTTAGTCCTAAGAGTTAAATTTTTCAATTATCCTAGTTGCTTAAAACTGATAAGAATTCATATGGTAAACCTAACAATTTTGAATACTTATCCTAAATACTGTATAATTAGCTTTAACAATCCATGGCAAGAAAAAGAAGTAGTTCCAAGCAAAATTCCTCCGATAACCTCATTAGAGAATTGATATCTGCTTTATTATTCTCTTTTGGGTTATTTTCAGCTCTCAGCCTTATTTTTTACAGCTCAAGCTCTGATCTTGATGTGAAGGGCGCTATGGGCACAATAGGTGTGTTTATTTCCGATATGCTTGGAAAAGCATTCGGGGTATGTGCATTTGTAGTTCCGGTAGTCATGTTCTATTCATCAGTGGTTGTTTTTCTAAATAGAGCTGGAACTGGGCTGTATAGAAAGGCTCTTGCTTCCTTTATTTTTCTCCTAGCTACAATGACACTTCTTGGCCTAGCATATGTCGGAACGGATTTCCTGGGTTACAACCCTGCGGGTGGGTGGATAGGAAATACTGTAGCAGAGGTACTAAGAGACGGGCTAGCCGGAACAGTAGGTTCGTATTTAATTGTAACCATATTGCTTCTAGCGAGTTTAATAATTATATCCAGTCTTACTTTGACGGAGTTAATTGGAGTTACAGGAAAGATTTCTAAGTCTATTATGGAAAACATATATGCCGGATCAAAGTTTTTGGTTCTAAAGGGAAAAGACGCAGCGATTCATTTAAAAGAATCTTATTCTAAAGCAGAAATAAAGGCCGAGGGAGAACCTTTAATTTCAGAGGGGAATGGGTCAACGGCACTTTACGGTAAACAAAGCCCGGTAGATGACATACTTAACGAAGAGATAATAACTTTAGAAGACGAGATAATCACACAAGGAAATCCAGAAACCATTGAAGCTGATGGAGATCAACCTCAAATAGTTGTAGAGCACCCAAAGTTACAAGGATTAGAGAAGTTTTTTCCGAAGAAAGAAATCTTACATAATGATTATGAACTCCCTTCTACCGATTTGCTTGACCCAAAGATGGAGTCGAATCTAGAAGTAGACCGCAATGCTGTTTATGAGAAGGCAAAATTAATAGAAGACAAATTAAAAGATTTTGGTGTATCGGGAAAAATTACCGAGATAAGGCCCGGACCTGTAATTACGATGTTTGAATATAAACCTGCGCCCGGGATCAAGATTAATAAGATATCATCGCTTGAAAACGATCTAGCCATGGGTCTTAGCGCGTTCAGTATAAGAATAATTGCGCCTATTCCCGGAAAAGACGTTATAGGTATAGAAGTGCCAAACGCAAAAAGGGAAGTAGTTGTGCTTAGAGAGCTTCTTGAAGATCCTGAGTTTTCAAAAAGCGAATCAATGTTAACCCTTGCTCTGGGTAAGGACATTTCAGGGCTTCCTTTTTATATGGATCTTAGAAAGGCGCCTCATCTTATGATAGCCGGAACCACCGGTTCGGGTAAGAGTGTTCTACTGAACGCTGTAATCACCAGCATGCTTTATAAGGCAAGCCCATATGAGCTTAAATTTATTATGATTGACCCCAAGATGCTTGAGCTCTCCGTGTATGAAGATATTCCACATCTTTTACACCCGGTAGTTACAGAGCCTAAAAAAGCTGCGGCCGCTCTAAGGTGGGCAGTGCAGGAGATGGATAACAGGTACAGAATTCTTTCTGAGGAAGGGGTAAGGGATATCGAGACTCATAATAGAAATATTGCAAGATTAAATAGAGAGGATAAATGGGAGAAGCTCCTTCCTTACATCGTAATCGTACTAGATGAGCTTGCGGACTTGATGATGACAGCTCCGAACGAAATAAAAGAGTCGATCACAAGACTTTCTCAAAAGGCGCGTGCCGCCGGTATTCACTTGATTGTTGCAACGCAGCGTCCTTCGGCGGATATTGTAGCAGGGCTTATCAAAGCAAACTTCCCCGCCAGGATTTCATTCCTCGTCTCCTCCAAGATCGATTCAAGAATCATCTTGGATGCCGGTGGGGCGGAAAGATTACTCGGAAAAGGGGACATGCTATTTTTAGAGCCCGGGACCTCTAAACTCTTAAGACTTCAGGGTGCGCTTATATCAGATGAAGAAAGAGAGGGTATTACAGAGTTTGTAAAATCTCAGGGTCAGCCTCAATACAATGAGGACATTACTCATGTTGAAGAGAGAGAAGGCTTGGACGAGCTTGAAGATGATAAAGACGAGCTTTACCACCAGGCATTAAGGACAATTGCGGAGACAGGGCAGGCATCGATATCAATGTTACAGAGAAAACTTAAAATAGGTTATAACAGGGCTGCACGTATTGTTGAGATTATGGAAAAAGAGGGCGTTGTGGGGCCTCAGGAAGTTGCAGGTAAGCCGAGGGAAGTTTTTATAGATCCAAGTCAAGTTGAAGAGAGGCAATAATGTCTCTCAAAACTTCGCTCACTTTACTTCTTATACTACTTTTATCCTCCACTCAAGGATTCTCCGATGAGCAGGATAATCTGGATTCTGTAGTAGACGGGATTCAAAAAAAATATGAACAGATAAATAATTTTCATGCGACATTTATCCAAGAAGTTGAAGTAAAAGCTCTAAATAAGGTTCAAAAAGCTGATGGCGAAGTCTGGTTTAAGAAACCTGGCAAAATGAGATGGAATTACAACACTCCTAACAAGGACCAGATTGTATCTGACGGAAAGACCTTTTGGTTTTATGATGAGGAAGAAAAGCAGGTTATAGAAACGCCGATTAACCAAGTTTCTGAAACCCAGTCCACTACAACACTTCTTTCAGGTCTCGGTAATATAAAGGAGCTCTTTAATGCCAGTTTTGCTGACCCTGGAGAGGTTAATCCAAACGGCAGTTATTTGATAGATCTTGTCCCGAAAGGTGAAGAGGAATACAATAAGGTAACAATATCTGTTAATAAAAAGGACATGATGGTAAACGCGATTTATCTCTATGATCCCTTTGGTAATCTGACTACAATCAATCTAAAAGATATAAAGATAGACGGCGAGGTATCTGACTCGCTCTTTGACTTTAAAATTCCCTCGGGCGTAGAAGTAGTAAAGCCTCCATCCTTTCAATGATTGGCTGCAACGATCTTTTGTGCCGCTCCCCTTTTGTCAAGCTCGGTTTATGGAATGCGGGTAGCGGCGGACAGTGTCCGCTTCCATATATTCAATTGTATTGATCTTTTAATTAAGCAGTTGCTTTCCTTCTTCGGATAACCATAAATCCGACTATCCCCAGAATTCCAGCCATTGCTATAAGACCCCATTGGGAAAGGGTTGGTATAGCAAGACCAAACGGACCGGAGTTTGCAGAGCAGAAAAAGCCGTCTATTGGACTGCCATCTACAGTTTCCCCTAGTGCCGTAGCATGACCCGTTTCGGTATCGAAGACGTAAAAATTACTTGAGACTCGATCTGAACCATACACACGTCCTGACGCGTCAGCATACATCGAGCCAAATACAACGTCTTGAGAGAGGCCCGTTGACCCAATTATCTCGAATGTTCCCGCACCTATGTCTATGGCAATGAGAAGTGCAGCAGGCACCTCAGTACCTATGACATCTGCAACTTGAGTAACTCCATAGAAAAGCCCGTCTACAGGATTGAAGGCAATATCTGAAACGAAAAAATTGGCCCCTGCGATAGATATGGTATTTTCCACCGAAACAGTATCGACGTTGACTGCATAAATCGTGTTAAACCCTGTGTTTGGAATTAAGCATAATAAACCACCATTGCCAAAATCCCCTGATGCGGTCGGGCCTCCCGGAAATCCCGTTATAGCGCCGAGATCAACTACAGTTCCATCTGATCCGAGCCGTGCAAGGTTTGTATCCTGTAACACGCCGTAGGCAAAATCATCCACTACTCGATAGCCAAATGCATTGAGTGGGTCTCCGGCGTTATTTGGCGCGGTTACAAAAGTATTACTTGCTAAATCATACGTAATTAACTGTCCTTGATTAGTAAAAACCTGGTAAAAGCTGTCATCACAGGGAAAAGGCTCCTGGGAATACGCATTCACGGAAATACAGATTAAAAAAGCTAAAGTAATAAAGCTCTTGATCATTATTTTATCCTCCCTTTCTTTATTAGATAATAGAAAAACTTTAAACGTTATAGTACATAAGGCGTTTTTTTGCAATTAATTGTATAGGTTCACAACATATGAGACAAATAGGAGGGGTTTTGGTATTTATCAATAATGCTATTATTTCTTAATAACTGTAATTTCGGAATTTAATCTGATTATCGGTCTATCTCGCCAAGTACAATATCGAGACTCCCGATTGAGGCTATTACATCTGCTACAAGACTTCCTTCGACCATCTGGGAAAGAGCCTGCAAGTTAACAAAAGAAGGTCCTCTGACGCGCATTCTATACGGTATGCCTGAGCCGTCACTT
>SMWY01000127.1 GCA_004356555.1 Candidatus Dadabacteria bacterium | reverse complement strand
TCTTGCTTTTTCTTCTAATTGGTTTGACCATGATCGACACTTTCACAAGAGTTGTTCCGTAATTGAGATAATGGTTTATGATAGGCAAAATTGCCCTAATTCTACTCTTTATTCTACTAATATGGGGAAACCTGGTTGCGGGTCTTAAAGTCGGGCTCGCATGTCCTGATTGGCCTCTTTGTTACGGACAGGTAATCCCTCCATTCAGATGGGATATTTATACGGAGTTTATGCACCGTGTTATAGGCGGCGTAACTTCCATATTCGTCATAATTTTTTCCTATCAAAGATTTCGCAGCTACTCTGGCACGTCAAAATTCGTTCCAGTACTTATAGTGCTCTTGCTTTTAATGCAGATTGTACTTGGCGGTATAGTGGTATTGCTTGAGCTTCCGGTTGATCTCACAACCTTTCATTTTGCTAATGCAATTGTAATTTTTGCACTTGCATTGTACATGATGTACTTTGACGGTGTTGATAGAAAACCTATCTTTAGCATTTCAGGATACAAGGGGATTTTCTTCTTTCTAGGTGTTCTTGTATTCTTGCAGGCTGTTTTAGGAGCCTATGTGAGGCATTCTGGATCAGGGCTTGCATGTCCGGACTTCCCTACCTGTCTTGGATACTGGATTCCGCCTGAGTTGTCTGGGCTAATTTTGAATCATTTTGTTCATAGAGCATTGGCTTATCTGATCACTTTAATTGTAGCCATACTGCTAATAGCCTCATATATATCATCGTCACTAAATAAGTACCGCTTGGAATTATTATTACTAATTTGTTTTATTGTTCTTCAGATACTATTAGGCGTGGGTGTTGTACTTACTAAGCTAAATTTTGCAATTACAGCATTGCATTTATCCGTTGCGTTATTGATATTTTCAACTGCGCTTTATGCTTGGTTTCGGGGTATGCGCGAAAGTAGTGTATAATCTAAAAAGCGGAATTTAATTTCTTCAGAAGTACATATATATAACATGGAACAGGTACAAAAAGCACCCTCCAATATTGTAGTTTCTACTATTTTATTATCAAAGCCCGGAATCATTGTAAGTGTTGCTTTTACAGGATTTGCCGGCATGGTAGTGGCAGATAAGGGTCTTCCCCCGTTAAGCCTGGGTTTATTAACTATGGTGTCACTTTTACTAAGTGCGGCAGGGTCAGCCATTTTAAATAATGTGCTCGATAAGCAAATAGATGTTCTTATGAAAAGGCTAAGTAAACGCGCTCATGCTCTTGAAGTAGTGGGTGAAAAAACAGCGATATTTATTGCGAGTTTATTTATAGTGATAGCTCTTTTCATCTCACTTTATTATTTAAATTATATAACTGCACTCTTAATTGTTGCCGCTATATTAAGCTACACATTACTGTACACGTTGTATCTAAAGAGGAGTTCTCCCTATGGAACTATCTTAGGGGGTCTTCCGGGAGCGCTTCCAGTTCTGATCGGTTATTCAGCTATACAATCCAATATCGGACTTGATGGATATATTCTATTTGCCTTCATGATGCTCTGGCAGCCCCCTCACTTTTGGGCGCTTGCACAAAAATACAAGCTTGATTATAAAAAAGCCGGCGTGCCCGTAATGCCCGTTGCCTTAGGAGCTAAATTCACAAACATAATGATCTTGCTTTATTCAATCTCACTTTTGCCTCTTTCACTTTCCTTTTGGTTTTTGGGCTACGCTTCCGCGTATTTTGCAATATTAGCGGTTATTTTCGGTGGATACTTCGAGTATATTATGATAAAGAGCTCATTGACTAATTCAGGCTATGGGAAGGCATTTGCTACCTCGATCTTCTATATGTTGGCTATAATGGCCGCGTTGATATTAGATTTATCTCTTAACTCTGGCAATACTGTTGTAACCGCACTTTATTTTCATTGAAGTATTCCAACTTAATCTTTTAATAAGCTAAAGGTACTCTAGATCCTCTATATAGATTTACTGAATCTTTTGCAATAATTGTTTCAGCTTATTGAGCGGCTCCTTTAGGGTATGGATTGATTCAACCCAAAACTCAGGTGATTCAAGATCGTGTCCTATACTTCTTTTAGCCACGTTTTCTGCAGTGTCAGAACCTGTTAATCTGAGAAATTCCTCGTATTTCGGAAGAAAATGCGCCCCTTCCTTTTTAAACATTGCAAATAGTCCACGGCTTAGCAGGTAACCAAAAGTGTAAGGGAAATTATAGAATGTAACTCCAGTTATATAGAAATGGAGTTTTGAAGCCCAGAAATAAGGGTCTTCTCCTCCATCTTCTAAGATATCACCAAAAATTCTTCTCTGGGTTTCACTCATTAATTCCTTAAGGCGGCTAACGCTTACTTCCCCTTTTTGTCTCTCCTCATAAAACGCTTTCTCAAATTCAAAGCGTACCGGTATGTCCATTAAGTATATCGCTCCGTGGTTTATTTCCGTATCCAACATAAGGGTTTTCTCAGCTTCGCTTATCGACGGGTCCTCTAGTATTCCTTCGGTAAGAATCATTTCTCCAAAGGTCGATGCTGACTCAGCAAGTGTCATCGGGTAAAAGTGCGAATAAGGGCGTATTTCTCTCATAACATAGCTATGAAACGCGTGACCTGCCTCGTGAGCTAGAGTCAGGACATCCCCAATTGTTTCGTTATATGTCATAAAAATTCTCGATTCTTTTGTTAGGAGTGAGCCTGTACAGAATCCTCCCGGACGTTTTCCTTCTCTGGGTTCCCAGTCAATCCAATTTTTTTCAAATACGCTTTGTACAAAAGTGCCCAGTTCAGGGTATGAAGCTGAGAAAGAATTTTTCACAAGCCTTTTAGCTTCTTCCCAGGTTAGTTTTTTCTGAAATTCCAGATCCATCGGCGCGCCCAGATCATACCAGGCAATTTTTTCCCGGTTCATGGTTTTGGCTTTGAGGCGAAGAATCTCTTTAGGTACCTCTATCTCGGAGTATATCGCTTCTAGCATTGCGTCCAGAGTTTTTTTGCTGATCGAAGCTTGAAATAGTGCCACATCAAGAAAATGATCGATACCCCTGTGTCTGTTTAGCGTAAGCCTTGTGCCGGCTATGGAATTAAGAGCTGATGCTGTTACATCTTCTATACTCTTCCATGCTTCATTGCCTCCTTCAAAGGCCGCTTTTCTGGTTCGGCGGTCAGGTTTCTCCATCAATGACCGTCTTTGTGAGATTGGAAGGCGCACTTTCTTGCCCTCTGGATATTCCATGTCAAACTCAAGCTTGCTTGATACCGTATCGTAGAGCCTGCCCCAAGCGTCAAGGCCGTCTACACCAAGGTCAGCGGCAAGAATTTCGTTTTCGGGATCCATTCTCTTTTGTGATTCTTCACGGACCCTATTTAGATAATAAGATGCATCCTTAAGGGCGTCTCTTGTAGTGAATAAATCAAAAACTTCATTGGGAGTGTCTTTAACTGCGTTTAGCAGTACCGAAGACAACTTTGAGAATTCAGCACCCAGGACGGACATCTCGGCTTCTTCTCTTAGATGCTCTTCGTTCAGGCTATCTGCGGATGCCAAACATTCTATATATGATCTAAGGTGTGAGTACCTCATCGTTAAATCTTCATATTCTAAGAAAATCTTTTCCCATTGTTCTTGATTATTGGTATCTAGAGAAGAGAGGGAAGAAGCTTCATTCCTAATTGACTCTATATCTTCCTTTAGTTCTTTTTTGAATTTTTTCATCTCGGGACCGTTAAACTCAGGAAAATAGCTTGTAAGGTCCCAGTTCATTTTGCTCTTAGAATTGTTTTGAGACATCTTTCCTCCGAATGGGCTTAATTATAAGGTATGAAATGTAACATAAGGTATTCATTACGTAGTAGTTTACATTCTTCATTTTGACCCGATATAGTGCGGATAATCCATATAAGAAACTTTTTGTATGTTCGATCATCTAATCCTTCATGAGATTGTTTGCCTTACTTTTCTTTATCTTACTTGCCGTCACCGCTTGGACTCAGACTAAGTTTGAGATTTCTAAGTATAACGGTTTTGATGTATCAAACAGTTTGATTTCAAAAGAAGATATCCTATCAGGTGGTCCTCCCAAAGACGGCATCCCGGCAATACTGAATCCTAAGTTCGAGGGAGCTAGAGAGGCTAAATGGCTAAATGATGATGATCTGGTCTCAGGTTTTATATACGATGGAGTCAAAAGGGCTTACCCTTTAAGAATTCTTGTTTGGCATGAGGCTGTAAATGACAAGATTGGTGATTTGCCTTTTCTTGTATCTTATTGCCCACTCTGCGGTTCAACTCTCATTTTTAATAGAAAAATAGAAGGAAAAGAATACACGTTTGGTATTTCAGGGCTGCTATATCAATCCGATGTACTTTTTTACGACCGGGAAACTGAGAGCCTATGGTCACAATTGGAAATTAAATCGGTAAGTGGAGAAATGGCTGGTACCAATTTTGATGTTCTCCCTTCAACTCTGGCTACATGGAGAGAGTGGAGGGAGAAATATCCCGACACACTTGTCCTTTCCAGAGATACTGGATATAGAAGGGATTATGACAGACAACCATATTCAGGTTATAAAGAATCACGGTCTATCATGTTTCCCATAAAAAATAAGAACGATAAGTTTCATCCAAAGGAGAAAGTGCTAGTCGTTTTGTCAGGGGATCGGGCCAAAGCTTATCCGTTTTCGGAGCTAAAGAAAGTAAAAACACCTCTTGCAGATAAGATAGGCGGCAAGGATATCCTGATTCATTTTAAAGATGGGGACTATGTTAATGCAACTGATATTTCAGGAAATCCAATAGATTCTTTTGTGTCATATTGGTTTGCCTGGTTTACATTTAAACCCGACACTCTTATTTTTACATCCGATAAATAGGGGATTAACTCTTTAATTTAAATTAAACTCAGTTAGGTCTGAGTTGCCTTTAGAGCTTATTTATATATTTTAGATAATGATATGGGAAAAAGTTATAGTATATTTTTTAAAAATTTTTTTAGGCGAGAAACGGTATTAAGGGCAATAAAGGTGGCACTAGTTGTAGGACCCATTTTAATAATAATAAATCATCATGATGCTCTTCTGAAATTTGAGTTTAACAATCATTTATATTTTAAATGTTTCCTAACCTTTTTTGTCCCTTATTGTGTTTCCGCTTATTCTTCAGCTCAAGCATATTGTGCAGAAGACCTAAAGCTTAGTGAAAGTACTAGGTCTCTATAACGGCTTAGGTTTTCGCGAGCGTCTTCTATGTATAATTAAGATGAAGGGGACATAGTATCCGTTTGCTCGTTAAGATGCCAGTCATAGCCGAGGTAGCCTATCTTGAGCTTATTGTTCATTAAATACTCTTTTACTTCTTCTGATTCGATGTACTCCGAAGTGAAATTAAGCACCGCATTTTCTTTGAGGCTATAGTTATTAAAAAGCTTCTTGCTGCCATAATTATTAATAAAGTCATCTCCAAACCACTTAAATATCTTTGAGAGTTTTACTTTCCCGCTTTGCTCATTCACATAAACACCCTTATCTGGATTGTTTACAAAATTTGTTGATGCATCAGCTAACTGTTCTTCAAGTTTTTCTGGAGTGTATGCTTCATTCCTTAAATCAGGACACGATATGGAAGCACAGTTAATAGCCATATGAATTCTAGGTTCGTTAAATTTCTTTCTCAGTGTCTCATGTTCTATTTCTTCAAGAGTAACCATGTTGCCCAGAGCTCTGAACTGAAGTTTAGTCCATACGCCTTTTATTTGTAAGATGCTGTCAGACGGTGCGTAGAAGATACCTACCAGGGTAAAACTTCTTTTTATCGGATAGTGGTCTATTATGGCCTTAATAGTAAAAGCGTTATAGGCGTTAATCCAAAATGCAAGTCTCTGCTCTTCAGTCCAGCTTTCAAAAACATTCTCATCTACAGATCCGAGTGCTCTCAGAAATGTTTCAAACTCCGCTCTTGAATTGATAAAGCCTTCGTAATTTACCCGGGCATTTATTACATACCGCTTTAACAGTGAATTGTATGTGGCGTATGAGTGGTCGAAACTATCTGTTTTCACTTCTTCAAGTCCGTAAGAAATAATTGTAAAAGAGTTTTGAGCCGGTTGAATTAATAGGGATACTAAAAACAAAGCTAAAATTACTATCAATCCGATCTTGCTTGTATTTTGTTTCATTTCTTCCTCTTAACATGTTGAATACTGAAAGCATGATTTGCTCTAATTCAAATATACGTATTTTATGATGAGTTGGTTCTTAAAAAGATTCTTGTTAGAACGTTTTTTTAAAAAGCTTCGCTCAGTCGGTTTATCTCTTCTGGGGATAAGCGCCAGCCCGAAGATTCGCAGTTCTCGATTGTTCGCTCTTGGCTATTTGACTTAGGTATTGCAATCACTTTTTTTCTTGACGTGCACCAGTTAATAGCTACTTGCCCCATAGTCTTCCCGGTTTCTTGAGAAATATCGTCTAAAATGTTCATTTTATTGCTATTAATAAGGCTTGGCTTCTTTGCTAAATTTCCGTCATCAAGCGGTGTGTAGGCAAGAATTGTTATATCTTTTTCTTCACAATATGGAAGCAGGTCCATTTCAATACTTCTATCATTTAAATTGTAGCGAACCTGGTTTGAAACTATTGGATAGTGACTCAAAAAAAACTGAGCTTCTTCCATTTCATCAATATCAAAGTTGCTAACTCCGATAAATCTTACTAGTCCTCGATCGACTAGCTCTCCCATGGCCTGCATGGTCTCTCTTATAGGGTACGTAGGGTTAGGCCAGTGGATCTGATAGAGGTCAATATAGTCCGTTCCCAATTTATAAAGACTTTCTTCTGCAGATTGTAAGAGATCGTTATACCCCAGATGTCGACCGGATACTTTTGTGGCAATGAAGACCTTATCCCGAATTCCACTGATAGCCTCACCTACTGCCTCTTCCGTATAATATCCCTCAGCTGTGTCTATAAGCGCGGCGCCGAGCTCTATCCCTTTTCTAAGAGGCTGAGCCCCGCCTTTATACCTCCAGGTGCCAAGCCCGATCTCTGGTATCATGATCCCAGTTTTGCCAAGTTCCTTTAATTCCATTATCTCTAATTATAGCAAAGGAGTTCAATATAGCATAAGGCATATATAAAAAATTTGTTGTCTTATTAAGTTTTTTTCGATTATTATTAAGACCTTGAAGCCTTTAAAGGAGGGAAGTATGAAGCTTGTGGCTCAATCCATAACTATACTTTTTTTGGTCTTTCTGATCAGCCAAGTCTCTTTTGCCGAGGATGTTGCCGGAAGCTCGGATCATCCGATGGTTTCCAGATATGGGGGGTCGTCTATTAAGGACTACGACTATAGGGAATTTGATGAGTATGAAATACTTCTCGGCAAAGTAGTTAGTGCCCCTGGTGAGCCGGATAACAGCAAAGCTGAAAGTAGCGAGAATCTTGAGGGTAAAGTAACAAAAATTTCTTATTACTTGCCTGAGAACAGATCCACATTGGAAGTTTTTAGAAACTATGAGGACGCCCTAAAAGCCGCAGGATTTGAGATTCTATTTACTTGTAGTAACAAAGAGTGCGGGGGGCGGAAGTTTAACCATAAAGTAATCGAATATAAACATGGGTTCGGAGATAACTATTATGATCAAAGATTCTTGGCGGCCAAGCTTCCCCCGGACGAAGGTGACGTATATGTTTCGTTATATATAGTTAAAAACACCACAGGCGGAGGACCTGACGGGAATCATATATACACTCAGGTTGATGTAATTGAGGTTGCCCCAATGCAGGAAGCCATGGTTACAGTGGACGCGGACGCTATGGCGGAAGAAATCTTTGAGACGGGTAGTATATCGATCTACGGTATTCTTTTCGATTTTGATAAAGCTGACATAAAACCTGAATCCGCTGCTACGATAGAAGAGATAGCTACGCTTCTTAATAATAATCCTGATCTCAAGCTGTTTATTGTCGGGCATACGGACAATAAAGGAAGCTTGGACTATAACATGAATTTATCACAGAAAAGGGCAGGGGCAGTTGTGGGCGTTTTAGTATCTGAACATGGGATTGAGACTTCAAGACTGACTCCTAAAGGACTTGGGTTCCTAGCCCCCGTAGATTCTAACAAGTCAGAAGAGGGAAGAGCTAAGAATAGAAGGGTCGAATTGGTAGAGTATTAAAGTTAATACTCAATAATCAACATATTCTCGATATTGAAACAAGATTAAGTTATTGTAGAATTCTAATTCAACCGGGGTGTGGCGCAGTTTGGTAGCGCGTTGCGTTCGGGACGCAGAGGTCGCCGGTTCGAGCCCGGCCACCCCGACCATTGTTTACAGGGACTTACAAGCTTGACAGTTTATCTCTTCTCTTCATTGTCAGTGAATTTGTCAGTAACTGATTCAGAAATATTTGATTTTGTCAGTAATTCCACAGCTTCTTTTAGGGAAGTATCTGGATGTGTATAACGCATTGTCATTTTAATATCTGAATGCCCGAGTATTTTACTTACCGCCACTATAGAAGCTCCAGCTTCTATCATCCTAGTCGCTGCTGTATGCCTCAGATCATGGAAGCGGAGTCCGCTTATGCCGGCTTTCTTACATAACCTCTCGTATGATCCCTTAATTGAGTCATGCCGCTTATAAGGATTACCAGTCGGGCTAAGGAATATATATTCGTTACCACCTGACTTTAGCCGTTGCTCTAATAAAAGCTTTCTTAGGACGGAGTTTATGGGTATGCGTCTGGTTCT
>SMWY01000126.1 GCA_004356555.1 Candidatus Dadabacteria bacterium | reverse complement strand
GAGATGGTAATGCCTGGGGATAACATAAATATGGATGTGGAACTTATAGCACCAATAGCATTGGAAGAGAAACTTCGTTTTGCAATAAGAGAGGGTGGAAGAACAGTAGGTGCTGGTGTTATTACTAAAATCATAGAGTAATAATAATTCTGGAGTAATAATAATTATGGGTGATAATACTTTAATTGTAGCACTTGCATGCAGTGATTGTAAAAGAAGAAATTATTCAACAACAAAGAATAAGCAGACTCATAAGGAGAAACTTGAGCTTAAAAAATATTGCAGATGGTGTAAGACCCACACTTTTCACAAAGAAACGAAATAACATAAAGATTATAGTTGTGAAAAGGGCAGTAGCTCAATTAGGCAGAGCACTGGTCTCCAAAACCAGGGGTTGGGGGTTCGATTCCCTCCTGCCCTGCAAAATGGACTTCTAAATGGATAAGATAAGAGAACTAAGTTTAGAAACAGCTCAATTTGCCAAAGATATAGAAAACGAGGCGAAGCGTATTACATGGCCTTCCAGACAGGAAGCGGTAAAGTCGACTGTGGCTGTGATTCTTATTTCTGGCCTGTTTGCTGCTTTCTTGGCAGGTGTAGACTTTATTTTTTCAATGGCAATAAGATACGTATTGAGCTAACAAACTGTTACGGAGAAATGGGAATTTGAATAATAGGTGGTATGTCATTCATACAAATACGGGCTTTGAAGATCGTGTAAAGTCCTATATTGAAGATAGAATGGTAATAGAAGGATTTGAGGACCAGGTTGGTGAAGTGCTGGTGCCAACCGAGACTATTGTTGAGCCATTAAAAGGTGGAAAAAAGAAGACTTCGGTTAGAAAGTTCTTCCCCGGTTACATATTGGTAAGCATGGAGCTTAATGAAGGAAGTTGGCATTTTATAAGGAATATTCCTAAAGTGATAGGTTTCGTGGGCGGCAGGGTTAAGGATGGTACAATAGATCCTGATTCTGTTCCCAACGTAGGTGAAGAAGAAGTTCAAAAAATAAAGAGGCAGATTGAAGAGGGTACACTAAAGCCCAAACCGAAGATTTCATTTGAAAATGGTGAGACAGTGAAGGTGATAGAAGGCCCGTTCGCTAACTTCTCAGGAGTAATTGAAGAAGTTAATCATGATAAAGCGAAGGTGAAGGTTCTTGTGACTATTTTTGGTAGAACCACTCCAATAGAATTAGATGTTAACCAAGTGGAGAAAATTTAATATGAAAAAGATAGACGGATATATAAAACTCTTAGTAGATGCCGGGAAGGCAACACCTTCACCCCCTGTTGGTCCGGCACTTGGCCAACGCGGTGTAAATATAATGGAATTTTGCAAAGCATTTAACGCTCAAACGGCTAAAATGGAGGGACTTCTTCCTGTTACTGTTACTGTATATGCAGATAGGTCGTTTTCCTTTGAGGTTAGAACTCCACCGGTCTCTTATTTGCTAAAGAAAGCCGCTAAGGTTGACAAGGGTTCTGGTGAAGCTCTGAAGGTTAAAGTAGGGAAAGTAACTAAAGCCCAGGTGGAAGAGATAGCTAAAACTAAGCTGCCTGATCTAAATACGAATGATATACAAGCCGCATCTAACATTGTTGCTGGCACTGCAAGAAGTATGGGGATAGAGATTGAATAATTGTCGTTTGGTGATTATTTAGGTGGAAGTTCTTAGATTTCAAGGAGAAAGGTAATGGCAAAAAAAGGGAAAAAATATACCGAGGTCAGTGAAGCACTTGGTTTCAAGAAAACTTACACTGTGGATGAAGCAATTAAACTTATTGGTGAAACTAAAACTGCTAAATTTGATGAAACTGTAGAGGTTTCTGTAAAACTTGGCATTGATCCCAGACAGGCTAATCAGCAGATAAGAACTGGCTTGGTTCTCCCTCACGGTATAGGTAAAGATATAAAGGTGTTGGTTTTCGCAAAAGGAGAGAAAGAAAAGGAAGCGCAGGATGCAGGTGCCGATTATGTAGGTCTTGAGGATATGATTGATAAGATATCAAAAGATAACTGGCTCAAATTTGATGTTTCTATAGCGACTCCTGATGTGATGAGTACTGTTGCCAAATTAGGAAAAGTATTAGGTCCCAGAGGGCTTATGCCTACTCCAAAGGTGGGTACAGTAACGTTTGATATAGAACAAGCGGTAAAAGAGGCAAAAGCAGGAAGAATCGAAGTTAAAAATGACAAGGGTGGGGTTGTACATACCTCTATTGGTAAGGTTTCTTTTGGTTCAGATAAGTTAAAGGATAATTTCCTTATTCTTATGGAATCCCTTACAAAAATGAAGCCCCCATCATCAAAGGGTACATTTATCAGAAAGATTACTATTGCAAACACAATGGGGCCTGGAATTAAGGTAGATTTTCTTAATGTGCGTGAAGAACTAAAAAGATTTCAAATTGCGGCGTAATAACATAGTTTTTATATAATATATATCGTTATAGGGTTTTAATTCATACATGTATCTAAGGAGTGAATAATGTTAACTAAAGCGGCGAAAAACGAAGTTGTTGAACATTTTAACGGAGTTTTTAAAGCTAAGCCTTCAGTTATTCTTGTTGAATATAAAGGGCTTACAGTAAAAGAGCTTGAAGGGCTTAGATCTAACTTAAAGGATGCTGGTACAAAGCTGAAGATTGTTAAAAATACACTCCTAAAAATAGCTGCTAAGGATACGGATATTGAGCAAATAAGCGATTTGTTCATCGGTCCGACCGCTATCGCAGTTTGCGAAAATGATCCGGCAGCAGCTGCAAAGGTTTTTGTCAATTCCGCTAAAAAGCTTCCTTCACTTAAGATTAAAGGGGGACTTGTCGAGGGCAATATTGTTGGTGCTGATGAGATTACAATGCTCTCAAAATTGCCATCACGTCCGGAAATGATATCACAGCTTTTGGGGATACTCTCAAGCCCGGTATCAAATTTCTTGGGTACTCTGACTCAGATGCAAACCAGGTTGTTATATGCTTTAGAGGCGGTAAAGGATACCAAGCAGGAAAGCAAAGAGGAGAGCAAGCAGGCAAGTAAAGAGGAGAGCAAGCAGGAGAGTAAAGGGGAGAGCAAAGAGGAAAGTAAGCAGGAAAGCAAAGGGGAGAGCAAGCAGGAGAGCAAAGAGGAAAGTAAAGGGGAGAGCAAAGAGGAAAGTAAGCAGGAGAGCAAAGAGGAAAGTTAAGAAGTAGATTCGCAAGTTTTATGAGAATGATAAAAACATATTTTCTAATACATTTAAGGAGGTACAAGTATAATGCCTGAGATCACTAGAACCGATGTTGTTTCATACCTTGAAAAAGCGACTATGCTTGAAATTTCAGACTTGATCAAGGAGATAGAAGACAAATTTGATGTAAAAGCTGCAGCTCCTGTAGCGGTTGCTGCTGCAGGTGTAGCCCCTGCTGGGGATGGCCAGGCGGAATCAGCTGAAAAGACTGAATTTAATGTAGTCTTAAAAGCCTTTGGCGACAACAAGATACAAGTTATTAAAGCCGTTAGAGAGGTTACATCTCTAGGTCTTAAAGAAGCAAAAGAGCTTGTAGAAAGTGCCCCCAAAGCTATAAAAGAAGGTGTTGATAAGGAAGAAGCCGAGAGCATTAAGAAAAGGCTCGAGGAAACTGGCGCAGAAATAGAAATCAGTTAAGGGTTTCTTTTGAACGGGCGGTTATTTGTAGATGTCTCGGCAACTTAAAATTAGTTGCTAATCTATTTAATCATTTGTTTATTTGAGAGCTTCCCTTGTGTAGATCTGAATACTGTAGGGAGCAAGGCACTTAATTGAACGCTAAAAACCCGTGCTTTTACTGTGAAGAATTTGGTTGTGAAGTTGGTCGAGTGAGTTTAATAAACTTAATTAGGGGGTAAGCCAAATTGAGTCTTGATGGTTTAGAATTTTATAAATTTAGAAAGAGTTTTTCGAAAATACCAACGGTTCTTGAAATACCTCACCTGCTTGAAGTGCAAATTGAGTCCTATCGTGATTTTCTGCAAGCTAATACGGAACCTGAGAGTAGAGAAGATTTTGGTCTGCATAACGCTTTTAAAACTGTATTTCCAATAGAGGATTATAACGAAAAAGCCTCGCTTGAATATATTGGCTACCGCTTGGATAAACCAAAGTATGAAGCGGTAGAATGTAGGTTAAAAGGATATACCTATATAGCGCCGCTATACGTTACATTCAGACTGGTGATTTGGGATACGGAATCGGGTGATGAGCGTACAATCAGAGATGTGAAAGAACAGGAAGTTTATTTCGGCGAAATACCGCTAATGACGCCTAACGGTTCTTTTATAGTCAATGGTACGGAGAGGGTTATCGTTAACCAGCTTCACCGTTCTCCCGGAGTCTTTTTTGATCAGGTAAAAAATAAAGATAACAGCGCCGGAAGGTCCTCCTTCTCAGCCAGGATAGTTCCTCATGATGGTAGGTGGATAGATTTTGAATTCGATTCTAAAGACCTTCTCCATGTAAGGATTGATAGAAAGAAGAAATTTCTTGTAACTGTGCTTTTAAAAGCTCTTGGTTATGACAATAGAGAAATAATGCACCATTTTTACCCTGTTGAGGCTATCCATATAGATTCAAAAGGAATGAGTAAAGATGTTAATTATGACGTGCTGCCCTATCAACGCTCTACAGCTGATATATTGGATCCAAAAAGCGGAGATGTTTTAATTAAGAAGGGAAAAAGGTTAGTACGAAACCATATTGAAAAGCTAAAAAATGCAAAAGTAAAAAGTATTCCGATTGACCCAAGCGAATTGATTGATAGATTTGCTGCAGACGACATTGTGAATAAAAAAACCGGCGAAGTAGTCGTAAATTTTAATGAGTCAATAACTGAAGAAAAGCTAGATGAAATAAAACAAGCTGGTGTAAAAGGATTAAAAGTATTTTATATAGATAACGTTTCTGTTGTTGCCTCTCTTAGAAGTACTGTGCTAGCAGATAAAGTAATTACTAGGGAAGAAGCAATTACAGAGATTTACAAAAAGTTTCGTCCTACCGATCCTCCAACACTAAAAGTTGCAGAAACTTTCTTTGAAAATATGTTTTTTAATCCGGATACATACAGGCTCTCTCAAGTAGGACGGCTTAAGATAAATTATAAACTAAATCATGGTATTTCTGAAGATGTCTCTACTCTTACAAAAGAAGATATTGTGGGGACTGTCGGATATCTCCTGGATTTAAGAGGCGGTAGAGGGGCAACGGATGATATTGACCACCTTGGAAACAGAAGGGTCAGGACCGTTGGTGAGTTAATTGAAGACAGGTTCTATCATGGGCTTGAAAGATTAGCCCGTTCTGTCAAAGAGAAAATGGGTTATCAGGCGGTTGAAAACCTGATGCCGAGCGAACTGCTAATTCCTAAAACAGTGATTGCCGTCGTAAAAGAATTCTTTGCTACTGGACAGCTTTCCCAATTTATGGATCAAACTAATCCACTGTCTGAAATTACTCACAAGAGGAGACTTAGCGCCTTAGGCCCAGGGGGGCTTACGCGTGAAAGAGCAGGTTTTGAAGTTAGAGATGTACATTCCTCTCACTACGGGAGAATATGTCCAATTGAAACTCCTGAAGGGCCAAACATTGGTCTTATATCAAGTCTTAGCACATACGGAAAGATAAATGAGTTTGGTTTTATACAGACCCCGTACCGTGTTGTAAAAAAAGCGAGAGTTACAGATGAAATTGTTTATATGAATGCCCTTGCTGAGGAAAAATATATAATTGCACAGGCAAATGCTCCACTGGATAAAAAGGGAAACTTTACATCTGAATTTATTTCCGTAAGACAAGGCGGTGAATTTCTTATGATTGATCGTGAGCGAGTTGATCTAATGGATGTTTCCCCAGCCCAGCTTGTTTCTGTATCAGCTTCTTTAATACCTTTTCTAGAGCATGATGATGCAAACCGTGCCTTGATGGGCTCAAACATGCAACGTCAAGCCGTGCCTCTTATTAGAACCAGCGCCCCTATTGTTGGTACCGGTCTTGAGAGCAGAGTTGCAAAAGATTCCGGAGTCACCGTTATAGCGAAAAGAGACGGTGTGGTTGAATATGTCGATTCAGCCAGAATTGTGGTAAGCGCTTATACCGATAGTGTAAAAGACGAAGCCGGCGTTGACATGTATAGCCTTCTTAAATTTCCCAAGTCTAACCAGAGCACCTGCTGGAATCAGAAGCCAATAGTAAAGAAGGGACAGGCTGTTAGGGCAGGGCAAGTAATTGCTGATGGTCCTTCAACCGATCATGGTGAATTGGCGCTTGGCCAAAATGTACTTGTGGCTTTCATGCCCTGGGGTGGATACAACTTTGAAGACGCCATTTTAATTAGCGAGAAACTGGTAAAAGAGGATAGATTTACATCAATTCACATTGAAGAAGTTGAATGTGTTGCGAGAGAAACAAAACTCGGAAGAGAAGAAATTACAAGGGATATCCCCAATGTAAGTGAAGACGCCCTTAGAAATTTGGATGAAAGCGGAATTATCAGAATAGGGGCGGAGGTAAAACCAGGGGACATAATTGTAGGCAAGATATCTCCCAAGGGAGAGACACAGCTTTCTCCCGAAGAGCGTTTGCTAAGAGCAATATTTGGAGATAAAGCAGGCGATGTTAAAGATACTTCTTTAAAAGCTTCTCCTGGTGTATATGGAACTGTTATCGATGTTAAGATGCTTATTTCCAGGGTTGTTAATAAAGACGATAGAGCAAAGAGCATCGAAGATTTTGAAGTCACACGCTTAGAACAAGATAGAGATGATGAACTTAAGGTTTTAAAAGACGACGCTATTGAGCGTATAAAGCCACTTATTCTTAACAAGACGTCATCTACAAAACTTACTGTATCAAGAAAAACAGTTTTCAAAAAAGGTGATAAGATTCTAGAGGATGTTCTCAAGGGTATACCATTTGAGAAACTTGCGGATATTAGTGTTGAAAAAGGTAATAATATAGAGGCTGAGATAAAGAGAATTATTGAAAGAACCCTTGAGCAAATTGATTTAACAAATGTACTGTACGACCAGAGGATATCTAAACTTACCAAGCCTGATGAGCTCCCTCCTGGGGTTTTAAAAGTCGTAAAGGTAAACATTGCTGTAAAAAGAAAACTCCAAGTAGGCGACAAAATGGCTGGAAGGCACGGGAACAAAGGAGTTATATCAAAAATACTTGCTGAGGAAGATCTGCCATATCTTCCAAATGGTTCTCCTGTAGAGATGGTCCTCAATCCTTTGGGTGTTCCTTCAAGAATGAACGTGGGTCAGGTCCTGGAAACTCATCTCGGATGGGCAGGTAGGGAGCTCGGCCAGCAGATAAATGAATTTATGGAAAGAGAGTTTAGTACTAATGCATTAAAAGCTAAGCTAAAAGATATCTATGATTCCTCTGAGACCAAGAAGTTGATAGATAATCTTGATGATGAGGAAGTTATTGAAGTTGCAAAACGTCTCGGGAACGGAATTCCCTTAAAATCCCCCGTTTTTGACGGAGCCTCTGAAAAACAAATAAAAGAATTGTTAAGAGAAACCGGCCTGCCGGAAGATGGTAAAACAATACTTTTTGATGGCCAGACGGGTGAGCCATTTGATCAAAAAGTTACTGTAGGTGTTATGTATATGTTAAAACTACATCACCTTGTTGAGGAAAAAATTCACGCAAGAGCCATAGGTCCCTACTCCCTCGTTACGCAACAGCCGCTTGGTGGTAAAGCACATTTCGGCGGCCAGCGTCTTGGAGAAATGGAAGTATGGGCGCTCGAAGCTTATGGCGCTTCATATACCTTGCAAGAGTTTCTTACAGTGAAGTCTGATGATGTAATTGGAAGAACCAGAATATTTGATTCTATTGTAAAAGGTGATATGAATTTTGAACCGGGTCTTCCGGAATCTTTTAAAGTACTACAAAAAGAACTCCAGGCATTGTCGCTGAATGTGGAGTTGATTGAAAAAAATGAATTAGAAAAGGATTAATTATTTCAAAATATAAAGGGAGGTAAAACGTGGACGTAGATACCCTTTTTGAGAAGCCTAAAAACCCTTCTGAGTATTCTGCGGTAAAGATATCGATAGCTTCTCCTGAAAAGATCAAAGAATGGTCTAACGGAGAAGTAAAAAAACCAGAGACTATAAATTACAGAACTTTCAAGCCGGAAAGAAGCGGTTTGTTCTGTGCGAAAATTTTCGGACCTGTAAAAGATTACGAATGTACTTGCGGAAAGTATAAGAGGCTAAAGCACAGAGGAATCACATGTGAGAAGTGCGGGGTTGAGGTTATTTCTTCCAAAGTAAGAAGAAATAGAATGGCCCATATAGAGCTAGCCTCACCTGTTGCCCACATTTGGTTCTTGAGAAGCATTCCGTCTAGGATCGGCATGCTGCTTGATATGACCCTTAAAGACTTGGAAAAGGCCCTTTACTATGAATCTTATGTAGTTATTGATCCAGGCGGGACTCCTCTAAAATTTGGGGAAATACTTAGTGAGGATAAATACAGGAAAGCGGTTGAAGAATACGGTCATAGCTTTAAAATTGGTATGGGTGCCGAGTCCGTAAGGGAGATGCTTAAGAAGATAGATCTTGTTGAGCTTTCTGAAGAACTGCGCCTTGAAATGAAGAACACCTCATCTCCAATAAAAAGAGCTCGAATATCAAAAAGGCTTAGAATTAGTGAAGCATTTAGGAAATCCAAGAATCGTCCGGAGTGGATGATTCTTACAAGAATTCCTGTTCTTCCGCCGGACCTGCGACCCCTTGTGCCACTTGATGGTGGAAGGTTTGCAACATCTGATCTTAACGATTTATACAGACGTGTTATTAATAGAAATAATCGACTAAGTAAATTACTAGAGTTAGGCGCTCCTGATATTATTGTCAGAAATGAAAAGCGTATGCTTCAAGAGTCTGTTGATGCACTTTTGGAGAACGGGCGTAGGGGTAGGCCGGTACTTGGTCATAATCACCGTCCGCTGAAAAGTCTAAGTGATATTATTAAAGGGAAACAGGGCAGGTTCAGACAAAACTTATTAGGAAAGAGGGTTGATTACTCAGGCCGTTCTGTTATTACCGTAGGACCTGATCTCAAGCTCCATCAGTGTGGATTACCTAAACAAATGGGTCTTGAGCTTTTCAGACCTTTTATCTACCAGAAGCTTGAAAAATGGGGAGCTGCGGCGACAATCAAAATTGCTAAAAAATTAGTAGAACAAGAGGCTCCGATTGTCTGGGACGCTTTGGATGAAGTAGTTAAAGAGCATCCCGTCCTCTTAAATCGTGCTCCCACACTTCACAGGCTCAGTATTCAAGCCTTTGAGCCAATACTTATTGAAGATAAAGCCATTCAAATCCATCCTTTGGTCTGCCCCGCATTTAACGCGGACTTTGACGGAGACCAGATGGCGGTTCATGTGCCACTGTCGATTGAGGCTCAGACCGAATGTCGAACACTTGTAATGTCTACAAACAATATATTATCTCCTGCTCATGGGAAACCTATAATTCTGCCCACACAAGACATAGTTCTTGGCATTTACTACATGACAAAGGATAAGGCTTTTGACAAAGGTGATGGAAAGATCTTTTCCTGCATAGAAGAAGTGCAAGTAGCCTACGATTCTACTGATGTTGGAATCCACGCAAAGATAAAGATACGAATTAATGGCAAAATATATGAAACCACGGTTGGAAGAGTATTCCTTTACGACATAATGCCCGATGGTATCCCTTTTGAATTGGTTAACAGGGTAATGACTAAAAGGGCGTCTGAAGATCTTGTGGATAGTTGTTTCAGGGTCTGCGGAGGAAAAAGTACTGTGATCCTGGCAGACCGTATGAGGACTTTAGGATTTAAGTACTCCACAAAAGCGGGTATCTCCATAGCGATTGATGATATGGTAATACCTGAGAAGAAAGAAGAAATGTTACAAAAAGCCCGGGATGAAGTTGTAAAGGTACAGAATCAGTACTCCCAAGGGCTTATAACCGACGGAGAAAGATATAATAAGGTAATTGATATCTGGGCACGTACGAGTGATGACGTGGCTCAGGAGATGATGGATGGCATTACTTTTGAAGAGGTTAAGGACTTTGAGGGGAACATCAGGAAAGGGCCAAGCTCTAATCCGATTTATATGATGATTGACTCAGGGGCTAGAGGTAGTCAGACTCAGGTACGTCAGCTTGCGGGAATGAGAGGGCTGATGGCGAAACCATCAGGTGAAATTATTGAGACTCCTATTACTTCTAATTTCCGTGAAGGTCTTACAGTTCTTCAGTATTTTATTTCTACTCACGGAGCTAGAAAGGGGTTAGCTGACACCGCGCTTAAAACAGCGAATGCCGGTTACTTGACAAGAAGGTTAATCGACGTAGCTCAGGAAGTAATGATAAAAGAATATGATTGTAGCACTACTGAGGGAATTACGGTTAGTGATTTGGTTGAAGGGGGGGAAATTATTGAGAGAGTTGGGGAAAGGGTACTTGGCAGGGTAACGGTTGAAGATATAGTGGATCCCGTAAGCGGGGGGGTTATTGTAAAAGCCAATCATGAAATAGATGAGCAAGCAGCCTCTAAAATTGACGAAGCGGGGAGCCTTACCGAGGTCAGAATCAGATCCGTGCTCACATGTGAAACACGTGTTGGTGTGTGTGTTTTATGTTACGGAAGAAACCTCGCTACCGGTAAGCTTGTAAACATAGGTGAAGCCGTTGGTATTATTGCTGCCCAATCAATTGGGGAGCCTGGAACTCAGCTTACCATGAGAACTTTCCACATAGGTGGTGCTGCGAGTCAGAGGGCTGCTGAAAGCACGCTTGAGAATACACACGAGGGCGTTATCAAATTCAGCGGAATAAGAACGGTTGAAGGTAAGGACGGAAGCCTTGTTGTAGTAAATCGTACCGGTACTCTGATAATATTGGACGATAAGGGTTACGAAAGAGAAAGATATCCTTTAGCCCTTGGAGCGAAACTTAAAGTAGCCGAAGGGGAAAAAGTAAAAGAGGGTCACCTTATTGCGGAATGGGACCCTTACACGACACCTTTCATTTCTGAGTTTAATGGAACGGTAGGATTTGTCGATTTGGAACAAGGTATAACATTAAAAGAACAAGTTGATGAAGTTACTGGTATTTATAAGAAAGTGGTAATTGAAACTAAAAACTTAGATGTTCATCCAGGTCTTGTAATTAAGACCGATGAAGGGAAAAATATACAATATTCACTACCTATAGGGGCTATCATAGAAGTTAATGAGGGCGACGAGGTTAGTGCAGGTGATATCTTTGCTAAGATTGCTAGGGCAACTGCAAAGACCAAGGACATAACCGGTGGACTCCCAAGGGTAGCTGAGCTATTTGAGGCAAGACTTCCTAAGGATCTTGCTGTTTTGACGGAGATCGATGGAATTGTCTCATATGGAAAGGATGTTAAAGGAAAGAGAAGGGTTATTGTAACCCCAGAGGTCGGAGAGCCTAAAGAGTATCTGGCTCCTAGGGGTAAGCACGTTCTTGTTAGAGAAGGAGAGCAGGTAACTTCTGGGAATCAGCTCGTTGACGGGTCAGTTAATCCGCACGATATTCTAAGAATACTAGGGGAACGTGCGCTAACTCGTTATCTGGTTGATGAAATCCAGGAGGTTTATAGACTCCAGGGAGTTAAAATAAACGATAAACATATTGAAGCCATTGTAAGACAGATGCTGAAAAGGGTAAGAATTAAAGACCCGGGCGATACCATACTTCTCGTAGGTGAAGCTGTTGAGAAAATCATCTTCTTTGAAGAGAATGAAAGAGTTGTTGAACAAGGTGGGAGACCAGCTTCTGCTGAGCCCCTTCTTCTTGGTATAACTAGAGCTTCATTAAGCACTGACAGTTGGCTTTCAGCTGCATCATTCCAGGAAACAACTAGGGTTCTTACTGAGGCTGCCTGTGAAGGGAAATATGACTACCTAAGAGGTCTAAAAGAAAACGTTATTATGGGAAGGCTTATACCCGCAGGTACTGGACTTCCTATATATAGAAACATTGATGTTGAAGTTCCTGTACTTGAAGTACCGGTTCCAACTGCTACTGCTGTTGAAGAAGAATAAAAAATAAAAATGGGATTGGGGTCAAATGACCCTAATCCCTGAATCTAAATTATTTTCCGAATCTTATATAAATTAACATGTCTGAAAACCCTAAAACCGAAATGGACAAGGTTTATGATCCAACAAAGGTTGAAGAGAAGTGGTACAAGAAGTGGGTTGAGAAAGGATACTACAAATCATCATCTTCGAGTGACAAACCACCCTTTACTATAGTAATTCCTCCTCCAAATGTAACTGGCTCGCTTCATATCGGTCATGCTCTCAACAATATACTTCAAGATATTCTTATTCGCTATAAGAGGATGAAGGGTTTTGATGCGCTCTGGGTTCCGGGTACTGATCATGCCGGTATTGCTACTCAGATGATGGTCGAGCGGGAGCTGGAAAAAGAGGGTACATCAAGGACTGACTTAGGAAGAAGCGTTTTTTTAGAGCGTGTTTGGCAGTGGAAAGAAGAGTCTGGTGATACGATTACACGTCAGCTCCGACGCCTAGGAGCACTACCCAATTGGGACAAAGAAAGATTTACAATGGATGAGGGCCTTTCAAATGCAGTTAGAAAGGTATTTGTAGATCTATACGACCAGGATTTGATTTATAAAGATAAGAGGCTAGTTAACTGGGACCCCAAACTTTGCACTGCAATTTCTGATTTGGAGGTAGAACAGCGAGAGGCTAAAGGAAATCTCTGGCATTTAAAATACCCGATAGAAGATAGCAACGAATTTATTACAGTAGCTACTACAAGGCCTGAAACAATGTTAGGAGATACTGGTGTAGCTGTTCATCCTCAGGATGAACGATATAAACACCTTGTCGGTAAAAACGCCATACTCCCTCTTGTTGGGCGTAAAATCCCTATTGTTGCAGACGAGTACAGTGACCCTGAAAAGGGAACGGGGGCTGTGAAGATAACACCTGCACACGATTTCAATGATTTTGAGGTCGGGCAGAGACAAAACCTTGAAATGATTAATATTTTTGACTCTACAGCGCACTTAAACGATAACGTGCCTGAAGTTTACAGGGGGCTTGATCGTTTTGAAGCCAGAAAACGAATTATAGAAGATATGGAGGGGCAAGGTTTATTAGAGGAAATTGAGGATACAGTTCATACCGTTCCTTACGGAGATAGGTCGGGTGTTATAATTGAGCCTTGGCTTACGGATCAGTGGTATGTGGACGCCAAGATGCTTGCTGTAGAAGCGATCTCCTGTGTTGAAGACGGGCGAGTTAAATTTATACCTAAATACTGGGAAAGGACTTATTTTGAATGGCTACGTAATATTGAGCCGTGGTGTATATCGCGGCAGCTCTGGTGGGGTCATCAGATCCCCGCTTGGTATGGGCCTGACGGTCATGTATTTGTTAAGTTGTCAGAGGAAGAAGCCCTTCAGGCATCTAAGGAGCATTACGGCGAAGATGTAGATCTTGTACGAGATCCGGATGTTCTTGACACCTGGTTTTCATCCGGGCTATGGCCATTCTCTACTTTAGGCTGGCCCGAGGTAAATCCTGATCTTGAGAAATACTATCCGACTAGCGTTTTAGTGACTGGTTTTGATATTATTTTTTTCTGGGTTGCTCGTATGATTATGCAGGGAATTAAGTTCATGGGGGATGTGCCCTTTAAGGAAGTTTATATTCACGGGCTTATCAGAGACGAGAAGGGGCAGAAGATGAGTAAGACGAAGGGAAATGTTATTGATCCCCTTGAGGTAATTGATGAGTACGGAGCTGACGCAATGAGGTTTAGTCTGACTGCTCTTGCTACTCAGGGAAGAGATATAAAACTCTCAATGCCGGTAATTCAGGGCTACAGGAACTTCATAAATAAAATTTGGAATGCTTCAAGATTCATAATAATGAATTTAGAGGGTTATAAAGCGGATTTAATTCCGTCCGGTGAAGAACTCTCTACTTCTGATAAGTGGATACTTACTAAACTCAACCGTACTATAAGGGAAGTTGAGCAATCTATTGAAGGCTACGAATTTGATAAAGCGGCCAGTTCGATTTATCAATTCTTCTGGGCTGAGTACTGCGATTGGTACCTGGAGCTTGTAAAACCAGTGCTTTACGGCGAGAACGAAGGGGATAAACAGAGAACCCGAAGTGTATTAGTCAAGGTTTTGACAACTGCACTTGGACTGCTTCATCCTATTGCTCCTTTCGTTAGTGAAGAGCTATATCAAAGACTAAAGAGCTTTGGTGTTCATATAAAAGGAGTAGATGATGAGATAGCGGATAGCATAGTTGTTAGCGCCTTTCCCGAGTTTAACGAGGGTGAGGTTTATAAAGACGCAGAAGATGAGGTTGAGTTTATAAAGGATATAGTAGTTGCGATAAGGGGTCTTAGGGCCATAGTCGGTCTCCATCCTTCAGAGAGGGTAAGCGTAATCTTACTTCCAGATAATGATATTGTTCAAAATTATATAACATCTAATAAGGGTTCCATAATAAACCTGGCATCACTTTCAGGTATTGAGCTAGTAGAAAGTGACAAGCCTGAAAAAGCTATAGCCCAAGTAATTTCAGGGGTTGAAGTGTTCTTGCCTATTGAAGGTTTAATTGATATAAAGAAAGAATCTCAAAGAATCAAAAAAGAACTTGGAAAGATTACTAAGGACCTAGAACAAACCGAAAAGAAACTTTCTGATTCGAAATTCCTCGATCGTGCTCCGGAAGATGTAGTAGAGAAGGAGAAGGAAAAATTCGAGGAATTTTCCACTCAAAAAAAGAAGCTCGAAGAAGTACTTTCTAAGTTAGATGAAATACAATAGATTTCTTAGGTATAAGTATTTCAATTCGATGAAGATAACAGATGAAATTCAAGATAGCAGTTTCTCTAACGGTTATTTTCATATTACTAGTTTCTGTTTTCACTGGAAATACCAAGGAGACGGAAGTTAAAATTTGTGCACTTAACGGTGAAAAAATCCAAAAAGAAGTATTGGAAGTACTTCCCGACAATAACCCGCAGGTGAGTGGGCAATTATAGTAGGTGATTTGATAAGAAAAGATGGAGTAACTACCATAACATCGGACGAAAAAGTTGTGCAAGGTGACATTCCATGGCAAGCGAATGATCCATGTTGTCGTGGTATCAATTCATCAGATTATAGATGGTAATTCTTTGAAGGTTTCTTCCTTACCCATCAAAAAGCCCGAGCTGTTCGTATATTGTTTTCTGGTCGGTTAATTCAACCGGGTATTTGCCGGTAAAGCATGCATCACAGAAGTGCTCTTTCCCGTTTATTTTTTTAGAAATTTCAACAGCGCTCATTACTCCCTCAAGACTTAAGTATCCAAGAGAATCAGAGGTTATGTACTTCCTTATTTCTTCAGTGTCTAAAGCGTTCGCTATAAGCTCTTCTTTTACAGGTGTGTCGATACCGTAGTAACAAGAGAACTTAGTAGGAGGTGAGCTGATCCTCACATGGATCTCTTTTGCCCCGGCTGATCTTATCATTTTCACAATTTTTCTACTCGTTGTTCCCCTTACTATCGAGTCGTCAATAATTGCGACTTTTTTACCATTTAGTACTTCCCTTATCGCATTTAATTTTAACTTGACTCCAAAGTTCCGTATAGATTGTTGGGGCTCGATGAAAGTTCTTCCCACATAGTGGCTTCTTAAAAGTCCTAACTCAAGCGGAAGCCCTGTCTCTTCAGCAAAGCCCATAGCAGATGGAACGCCCGAATCCGGTACGGCTACTACAATGTCGACGTCCGCGGGGTGTTCTCTGGCTAGTTGTTTACCAAGTTCCTTTCTAACCTGATAAACATTTCTTCCCGTAAGGAAACTGTCGGGTCTTGCAAAATATATATATTCAAAAACACAGTATGCATGCTTAACTTCGCTAAAGGGTTTGAAGGATTCAATCCCGTCCTGGCTCACTACAATTATCTCTCCAGGCTCAACTTCCCTTATATATTCGGCTTCTATTAGATCAAATGCACAGCTTTCAGAGGCAAATACCGGAGAGTTCCCCAATTTACCCATTGCTAGCGGTCTAAAACCATAGGGGTCTCTTACTGCTATCATATATTCCGGAGTTAGGAACATCAGAGAATACGCTCCCTTACATCTAATAAGAGCTTCGATAATTCTTTTTACTAGTTTTTCCTCTTTGGATCTTGCGATCAGATGTACTATGACCTCGGTGTCTGTAGTAGATTGAAATATTGCGCCATCTCCCTCTAGTTCATCCCTCAGCGTTTTTGCATTGGTTAAATTTCCATTGTGTGCAATAGCTAGAGGACCTCTGGAATAGTTTATAACAATAGGCTGCATATTCTTGAGTTGGCTCGAGCCTGTGGTTGAATAACGTACGTGGCCGATTGCATTTTTCCCCGGAAGATCAGCTAAAACTTCTTCTGAAAAAATGTCGGACACAAGGCCCATATCACGGTGCTTGTGGAGATTTGTCCCGTCTGAAGTGACAATTCCGGCGCTCTCCTGTCCCCTGTGTTGAAGGGCATGAAGTCCTAGATAAGTTAGGTTAGAGGCTTCGATGTTATCGTATATGCCAAAAACACCGCACTCTTCTTTAAGTTTAGGCATAGCTTTTTAGTATATTCTCAAATCCTAAAGCCCATTTGCTATAGGCTTTGGATATAGGAATATCAATTAAGTCCTCTATAAAAAGTCTTGTCCCGTTTACGCTGCCGATTATTTTCATTGGTACGCCGCACCGTTTCGTTAATTCTTTTATCTTAGCAATATTTTGCCCGTCAAGTGATATTATTGCTCTTGCTTGTGATTCTGAAAATAAGAGGGCATCATCCCGTATCAATTGAGGTATTATGATTTCAACACCTTTCGGGCCACTAGGTATAAAACAGGATTCGGATATCGCTAGCGCAAGACCTCCCTCAGATATATCGTGTGCTGACTTTATTATACCTTCTTGAGACCCTTGAAGCAAAGTCCTGATCAGCTTTAATTCTTTATCCAAGTCAAGGCTTGGAGGTGTTCCGCACACTTTCCCGTGGATTTGTTTTAGATATTCACTTCCGCCAAATTCCTCTTTGGTCTCGCCAAGTAGAACGATTATATCGCCCTCATCCTTAAACCACTGGGTCATGTGTTTATCCATATCTTCAATAAGTCCTACCATACCCACGGTGGGGGTTGGATATATTGCCGTACCCTCTGTCTCATTATAGAAACTTACATTACCGCTTACTACAGGTGTGTTTAGTTTAGAGCAGGCCTCACTCATCCCGTCAATTGCCTGCTCGAACTGCCACATTACTTCCGGCTTTTCAGGGCTACCAAAGTTTAGACAATCAGTTATTGCAAGAGGAGTGGCTCCTGAGCATGCCAGGTTCCGTGCGCTTTCTGCAACCGCAATTCCAGCACCTGTGTAGGGATCAAGATAACAGTATGTTGAGTTGCAGTTTACAGTCATAGCAACAGCTTTATTTGTGCCCTTAATTCTAACTACTGAAGCGTCAGAGCCGGGTAGGGCTATGGTATTTGTCCTTACCATGTAGTCGTATTGCTCAAATATCCACCTTTTACTTGCTAGCGTAGGTGAGGATAGGAGTGTCAAAAGCACTCCCCCCAGGTCCTTAGGTGAAGGGATTGAAGACGTATCTATATTTTGTATATCGTCAATATAATCAGGCTTATGTATCGGTCTATTGTAAGAGGGCGCTTCTTCTGATATAAGATTAATCGGGATTTCAGCGGATAGTTCACCCTTATCATAAATTATGAGTTTACTATTGTCAGTAACCTCTCCGATTATACTGAAGTCAAGGTCCCATTTCCTAAATATGTTTTCTGCTATATGTTCTTTTCCTTTTTCGAGCACCATCAGCATTCGTTCTTGTGACTCGGACAACATTACCTCATAAGGAGTCATGGATTTTTCCCTTCTAGGTACTTTGTCAATTTCTATCCTAAGTCCTGTACCGGCCCGCTCGGCCATTTCTGTTGAAGAAGATGTGAGCCCAGCTGCACCCATATCCTGTATACCCACTACTGTTCCTGTCTTAAAAAGCTCAAGGCATGCTTCTAAAAGAAGTTTTTCCGTAAAAGGATCACCCACTTGAACCGCGGGTCTTTTTCCCTCAGCCTCTTTGGTAAATGTCTCAGAAGCCATTACTGCCCCGTGTATGCCGTCTCTTCCGGTTTTTGATCCAACGTATATGACAGGGTTACCGACTCCCTTAGCGTAGCCTCTGAAGATTTCATCAGTCTTAGTAATCCCTAATGCAAAAACGTTAACAAGTGGGTTGCCGTTATAGCAGTCATCAAAATAAACCTCGCCGCCTATAGTAGGAATACCAATACAGTTTCCATAACCTGCAATCCCATCTACGATTCCGTCTACAAGAAATTTAGTTTTAAGTAAGGAAGGGTTTCCGAACCTGAGGGAATCCAGAAGCGCAATGGGTCTTGCGCCCATAGTAAATATATCTCTTAATATTCCGCCCACCCCTGTAGCTGCACCCTGATAAGGCTCAATAAAAGAAGGATGATTATGACTTTCCATCTTAAACACTGCGCAAAGTCCTTCTCCAATATCAACTATTCCGGCATTTTCTCCGGGGCCTTGGATTACAACGTCCCCTTTGGTAGGGAGTCTTTTTAGGTGAACTCTTGAACTCTTATAAGAGCAATGCTCAGACCACATTGCTGCAAGTATGCCAAGTTCGGTTATGTTAGGTTCTCTACCTAGGGTGTTTACAATCTTAGTATATTCTTCTTCTGTTAGTCCGTGATCTAAAGCGGTTTTTAAGTTGGGCATATTTGCTTCGTCTCTCTAATATTTAATATACCTGTAAATTACGTTACATTGTATTGTATAACTGTCATTTTATATTGAAAAAAATCAAATATGACATAATTGTAATCTATGTTAAAAATCTTTTCTAATCTTATTCTTTTTACTCTTATAGGAACTGCTTTTTCTCTGAATCTCTCATATTCTCTTGAGGATCCAAAGAAAAGTTGGTCTGACAATAAGGAGGAAGAGAAAGAGGAGATAAAGGCCAAGTTATTAAGAGAGACTCAAAGTGGGGAGGAGCTGCCTGGCTTTGCAAATAGGATCCCATTTTCTGAGAAAGATAATAAATTACTTAAAGAGTTAGGTGTAACTAACTTTGATTACAGGATTAAAAATTATGATCTCAGAGGAATTAACCTTGAAAATGAAGACCTGAGTAATCTGAATCTAAACGTGATGAATCTTCAGGGGTCGCGTCTAAGGGGAACTAATCTTAGCAAAGCAAGCCTGATTAGAGCTGATCTCACTGGTGCGGACCTTACGTATTAAAACAATCCATCAAATTATATTCATCAAAGCTTCATTCGTATTTTATATAAAGGTGTTTTTCGTCTATATAGATAGATGATATTGTCAGGGTAGGGGTATTGTATAATGGTTTTTCGCCTTGTATCATTATTTGGATTAAAGCCATATGGATCAATTTATGCAAGACAACGTAAACATCAATATAAAGGATTTGAGTCCCGGAGAAATTGAAAAGTTTGTACTTCAAAACAATTTGCAGCCTTTTAGAGCTCGTCAAATCGTAAAGTGGTTATATAAAAAGGGTGCTGGTTCTTTTGACGAAATGACTGATCTTTCAAAAGATTTTAGGGACCTTCTTGAATTTTCCTTTTTATTGAAGCCCTCACTTGAGTTAGTAGAAGAACAAGTCTCAAAAGACGGTACAAAAAAGTATTTATTCAAATTATTTGACGGAAATCAGATTGAAAGCGTTTTGATTCCAGATAAAAAAAGAAAGACTCTTTGCATTTCCTCACAAGTAGGTTGTGCGCTTGGATGTACATTTTGTATGACAGGAACTGTGGGAAAGATTAGAAATCTGACCCCCTCAGAAATACTAGATCAGTACATGATTGTAAACCAAAATAATGCTATAACTAATATCGTTTTTATGGGTATGGGGGAGCCTTTGGATAATTTGCAAAATTTGGTTAAGGCCATTAATACATTTATTGATCCGAATTGCCTTGGGCTATCGCCTAAAAGAATTACCGTATCAACTTCGGGTCTAGTCCCTCAAATTAAGGAGCTTGGCAAACAAGTATCTGTTAATCTCGCAGTTTCTCTCAATGCACCAAGAGATGAGTTAAGGGATGAATTAATGCCTATAAATAAACGATATCCGATAAAGGAGCTTCTAGATGCAAGCATTAATTTCCCTGTACCCAATAGGAAATTTCTCATGTTCGAATATGTTCTCCTCAAAGATATAAATGATTCCGACAGCGATGCCCATACTTTAGGAAGTCTTCTAGAGGGAATAAAATGTAAGATAAATGTTATCCCTTTTAATGAAGCCTATCCGCTTCCTTATCAATCTCCGTCTTGGGACAGAGTACTGAAATTCCAGGAAATACTGATCTCATACAAGATAAATGTGAGGATAAGAAAAAGCCGGGGCAGTGATATTCTAGGCGCATGCGGACAGTTGACTGCAAAATATCCCTCAAAAATAGTTAAAGAGCCCCCTCTACCAGAGATTTAGTTATGACAATATTATGGAGTATTCTATAAATAATGACAGGCTCAGAAATTAGAGAATTGTTTCTTAAATATTTTGAAGATAATAACCATACTGTAGTCAGGAGCTCATCACTCATACCTAAAAGTGATCCCACCCTACTATTTACAAATGCCGGAATGGTACAATTCAAAGATGTATTTTTAGGTCTGGAAAAGCGCTCATATAATAGGGCTACCTCATCACAGAAGTGTGTTAGAGCGGGAGGCAAACACAACGACTTAGAAAATGTAGGACACACTGCAAGGCACCATACTTTTTTCGAGATGCTGGGCAACTTTTCGTTCGGTGACTATTTTAAAAGGGAAGCCATTGAATTTGGCTGGAAGCTGATGACAGAAGTTTATAAGCTTCCGGTGGAGAAGCTATGGGTTACCGTATTTGAAGAAGATGATGAAGCTTTAGAACTATGGCAAAAAGTGATAGGTCTCCCTGAGAACAGGGTGCTTAGTTTGGGAGAGAAAGATAACTTTTGGTCAATGGGTGATACAGGGCCTTGTGGCCCGTGTTCGGAAATCCTTATAGATCAGGGCGAAGAGTTTAGCTGCGGCAAGAAAACCTGTGCAGTGGGTTGTGAATGTGACCGTTATCTTGAGCTTTGGAATCTTGTGTTTATGCAGTATGACCGGGATTCAAGTGGTAAAATGACGCCTCTTCCAAACCCGAGTATTGATACCGGTATGGGGTTAGAGCGGATTACAGCTGTGCTTCAGGGTGTTAAAAGTAATTATGAAACAGACCTTCTTCGCGGAGTAATTTCGAATGTAGAAGAGATTTCCGGAAAAGTCTACGGGGAAGATGCAAACTCTGATGTTTCCATGAGAGTGGTTGCCGATCATGCGCGCGCTGTAACGTTCCTGATTTCTGACGGAGTATTTCCTTCAAACGAGGGAAGGGGATATGTTCTAAGAAGAATTCTAAGACGAGCTGTTCGTCACGCTAAGATGCTTGGAATTGAAGAGCCTTGTCTTTATAAGATAACAAACAGAGTTAAAGAAATAATGGAAGATGCATATCCAGAGCTTGAAGAAAGAATAGATTTTGTGGCTGAAGTTGTTAAGAATGAAGAAGAGAGGTTTTTTGAAACTATCGATAGAGGGCTTGATCTTTTAAAAGCCGAGATAGATAAGCACGATGGTGAGAAAGTACTTCCAGGAGATGTTGTTTTTAAACTCTATGACACCTTTGGCTTCCCAGTCGATTTAACAGAAGATATTGCAGGCGAGGCCGGTCTCACTCTGGACCATGCAGGTTTTGAAAAAGAAATGGAACAGCAGAGAACAAAGTCTAGGAAAGCCTGGAAAGGTGATACTGAAGGTGAATTGGAGCCCTTATATAAAGAGTTTGTATCAAGCGGTCTGGCAGTGAATTTTACTGGGTACGGGCGGACGGTGGATACCGGAAGAATCACTGCAATAATTAAGGATGGATTGCTTGTAGATAATGTAAAAGAAGGGGATGAAGTTGATCTCATTAGTGATAAGACCCCGTTTTATGGGGAATCGGGAGGTCAACTCGGCGACCGGGGCGTAATAGAAGCGGAGAAGGGTATTGCAGAGGTACTCGATACAAAGAAACCGCTCCCCACAATCATAGTACACCACGCGGTTATTAAAAAAGGGACACTTTGGGTTGGTGACAAGGTCAAACTTAAGGTTAATGAAAAATTTAGATACGGCATAGAGACTCATCATTCGACTACTCATATACTCCATGCGGTGCTCAGAGAAGTGCTCGGAACACATGTTGGTCAAGCGGGCTCTCTTGTAGCTCCTGGCAGGCTAAGATTCGATTTCACACACCATTCTTCAATTGACGATAAAGATTTAAGAAAGGTAGAAGATATTATTAACGAGAGGATTAGATGGGATGATGAAGTTGTTATTGAGACCGATGTCCCTTATGATGATGCTATTAAAAAAGGGTCAATGGCTTTTTTCGAAGAAAAATATGGAGATTATGTGCGGGTAGTTAGCATCGGTGATTATAGTGTAGAGCTTTGCGGAGGCACTCATCTTGATACTTCGGGGGAGGCGGGACTTTTTAAGATTGTATCGGAAGGAGCATCTTCTGCAGGGGTTAGGAGAATAGAGGCACTTGCCGGAGAGTCTGCATGGGATTTTATGAGAGGCAAGGAGGATACGCTTGCTCAGGCTTCAAATATTTTGAGGGTTTCTGAATCCGATTTTATCTCGAGACTTAAAAGGTTAGTAGAGGAAAATGAGTCTGTTAAAGCTGAGCTTGATTCATATAAGAATAAGGCGCTTAGCGAAAGAGCTGGTGATTTGATGGATAATATAAAAGAAGTTAACGGCACCAAGGTCCTATCTGCCGAAATATCAGGAGCTGACGCAACTCAGTTAAGAAGAGTCTGGGATGATGTGAGAAGTAAACTTGATTCTGGCATAGCAGTTCTCGGGAGTAGAGATAACGGCAGGGCCTTTATTCTCGTTGGGGTAACAAAAGATTTAACAAAGAAATATCATTCGGGAAACATGGTAAAAGTGCTTGCACCCATTATCGGTGGCAAAGGTGGGGGTAAGCCCGATCTTGCACAAGCTGGGGGGAATAATCCTGAAAAATTAGATGAAGCTCTTAGCAAAGTCTATGATATTGTAAACGCAAAATAGATTGGAGGGATTACCTGGTTTAAGAACTTTTACTAATACCTTTTTCTTTTAAAATACTTTTCATTTTTTTAAGTGCCGCGTTCTCGATTTGTCTTACTCTTTCCCTGGAGATGTTGTATTTCGTCCCGAGTTCTTCAAGTGTAAGTGGTTTGTCTGCTAGTATCCTGTTCTCGACTATATACCTTTCCCTATCCTTTAGGGTTTTTAGTGCATCTACCATTCCGCTCTTAACTCTCTTTTCCTCTTCCACCTTGGTTATTAATTCCTCTTGGTTTTCTTCGTCATCTGCAAGAAAATCCATATGAGATAAATTAGTATCGCTTTTAATCTCAGCATCAAGAGATAAATCCTTGCTCCCCATTCTCTGGTCCATCTCTATTACGGCTTCATAAGTAACATTAAGTTTATTAGCAAGCTCTTTGTAATCCTCTGAGCTAAGATTTCCCTCGCCTATTTCCATTTGATTTTTGGTAGAGCGCAATTTGTAAAATAGTTTTCTTTGAGCCTGTGTAGTTCCAACCTTAACCAAGCTCCAGCTTTTGATTATGTAATTTTGAATGTAGGCCCTTATCCACCATACGGCATAGGAGATAACACGATAGCCCTTTGTCGGGTCAAATCCTTTGACTGCATGCATAAGCCCTACATTACCCTCTTGGATTATATCCATTGTATTAAGTCCATAGTTCTTGTACTCGTTAGCTACTTTTACTACGAATTTTAGGTTTGATGTAACGAGTTTCCTGGCGGCATCTAAGTCCCCGTCATTTTTATACTTCATAGCAAGCTCATACTCTTCCTCACGGCTTAAGACCGGATAATTACTTATTTCGGTCATATACCTTTGAAGCGAAGTAGTATGTGCCGGCAGTAGGTTGCCCTGATATCGTTTTTCTTTAGTCTTGTCTGTTTTGTCTGTTTTTTTCGGCATTTTCTACGTTAAAATAGGTCTATTAGACAACTTACTAGTATACGTTTACAGGGGATTCTAATCAACCTGCTAAATTCGGGTTGATAGACAGCACCATGATTATCCAAGAATATGAAATAATGGTACAGAATCCTTGACTGATAATATTCTTCTGTATAGAATTTACTGCTTAAAGTTCTGAGCTTATTTTTTTCGGTTCCGGAGTAGCTCAGCTGGCAGAGCGGGTGACTGTTAATCACTAGGTCGTGGGTTCGAATCCCTCCTCCGGAGCCAAAATTGTTAAGTTATTTAAGATAGTTAGAGTGAATATGTTCTTTTCCTGGTTTGTTGTATACGCCAATGTCAGTGAATATGTCAGTAACTGAAACCAAAAACCTGAAATAGTTGAAATTTTAGATACCAATAATCTTG
>SMWY01000125.1 GCA_004356555.1 Candidatus Dadabacteria bacterium | reverse complement strand
GGGAAATCCTATATTGAGCAGGGAGACATATATCAAGTTAATCTTTCACAAAGAATGATAACTCGATTTAACTTAGACCCCCTTACATACTTTAGGAAATTTTATGAAGTACAGCCAGTCCCATTTGGTTCTTACATAGATTTTGGTGATTTTCAGTTATTAAGCGGCTCTATGGAGCTTTTTTTACGCAAAAAAGGGAATAAATTAGTCACAAATCCCATAAAAGGCACTATAAAGAGAGGAAAAACTGAAGAAATTGATGCTATCATGAAAGCTAAACTAATTAGTAGCGACAAGGAAAGAGCAGAGAACCTTATGATTGTTGATCTAATGAGAAATGATCTGGGAAGAGTCTCTAAAATTGGTTCCGTAAAGGTAAATAAGCTTTTTGAAGTTGAGACTTATTCAACCCTACATCAAATGGTTTCAGAAGTTGAGGGGCAGGTTGATGAAAAAGTTACCATGTCTGAGATAATTAAAAATGTTTTCCCACCAGGGTCAGTGACTGGTGCCCCTAAAAAGAGGACTTTAGAAGTAATAGATGAGCTTGAACCTCATTTAAGAGGTCCCTATTGTGGAACTATAGGCGTGTTTTATCCAAATGGGGATTTTACGCTGAGTGTTGCTATCAGAATCATGCTTACACAGTTTGGTAAAGCGACATTTTTCGTAGGAGGCGGTATTGTATGGGATTCTGACCCAGAGAAGGAATTTGATGAAACCATACTAAAATCAAAAGCAATAACCAAAGCCATGGGGATCTACTATCAAACGAGTTAAATACCTAATATTGTTATATATTTAGGGACTAATTATGATCGATTATATATTTATGGACGGATCTAGAGTTGAAAATTCTTTACCTCTGAGGTCTTTATTTTATGGTGAGGGTCTATTTGAGACTTTCAGACATAAAAATAGGCTTCCAGTCCTATTTGACAAGCATCTGGAGCGGATGGAGGCGGGCGCTAAATTGTTAAAGGTTCCATTTCCTGAAAAGGAGTATATCAAGGAGCTTGTTGAAAAAGCTATACTGGAATCCGAACTCAAAGATGCATACGTCAAGATATGTCTTCTGTCTGATGGAGAATCTGCTTTCAATAAAATGTCTAAAGAGTCCCAAGCGCTTGTAATTGTTAAAAAATATCTAATTCCTAAGCACTCTGTGAAGATAAAAATCAATTCTTGTAGGAGAATTTCAGAATCTCCATTGCTCAATGTTAAGTCGCTCAATTACTTAGAAAATATACTGGCACGAAGAGAAGCTTCTGGCTCAGGTTTTGATGAAGCCTTATTCTTAAATGAAAGAGATGAGGTTGCAGAGTGCAGCACAAGTAATATTTTCTGGTTTAATGACGAAACTCTTTTTACACCATCTATAGAATGTGGCCTACTTTCAGGGACTACGCGCGATTTAATATTAAATTTTATACCAGAACATGGTGTAAATTTTGTAGAAGGCAGATTTTCGTTGAGAGATTTGGCTGCTGCCGAATTTGTGTTTATTACCAACTCATTAATAGGCTGTGCCCCGGTTTTTGAAATCGAAGGGAATATCCTCAATCCTGAACATAATTACCTTGCCAAGATCAAAAATACTCTCTTAAAAAAGCTAGAATGGGAATAGCCTCTTCAGTCTAATATTAAGTAATTTCCTCTTATAATGACCTATTTCCCCTTAGTTTCACAGCACTATTTTATACAACTACTTGAAATTAAACAGAATTTGTAAAAAGTGGACGAATTGTGGACAATTTTTGGAGACCAAACTGCTGAAATATCGTAAACGCCTTATATGATTGGAAAATGTTTGTTAACATATTTTTAACAAACGTGTGAAATTCTATCCACACTTGTGGATGTTTCACGTGAAACAGTTCTTTGCTTCTATTTACCAATACAAAATTTGCTAAAAATTCTTCCCAAGATGTCCTCTGTTGTTACTTCGCCCGTGATTTCACCAAGAGAGTCTAGGGCAACTCTAAGGTCAAGTGCCAAATATTCAGGTGATTCGCTGGCCTCCATTGCTTTGAGGAAGGATCTCAGGCTTTCTATTGATCTTTCAAGGGCGAGCTTATGTCTAAGCTCAGTTAGGACGACTTCATTGCCTTCTGAGCGTCTACTCTCTTTTGTAAGTAACTCCAGGATAGTATCTTTTAACTCCTCAATGCCCGTACCAAATTTTGCTGATGTCTTAACTATTCTGTCTTTGGGTATGTGTGAAATGAGATCATTTTCGGTGGTTTTGAGCTCAAGATCAGATTTATTTAATGCTATAACGGCTTTTGTATTCCCTATTTGTTTCAAAACCTCTATATCGTCCTTATCTAAGTCATTGCTGGCATCTATTACTGCTATTATTAGCTCTGCTTCATGAGCCTTCTTTTTCGCCAGTTCTATGCCTATATTCTCAATTTCATCCGCTGTACCCCTTATTCCCGCAGTGTCTGTAAGTTTTAAGGCTATACCCCGTACATCTATATTTTCCTCTATAAAATCTCTGGTGGTGCCAGGGTGAGGGCTTACAATAGCCCTTTCTTTCATGATCAGTTGGTTTAAGAGACTCGATTTTCCTACGTTAGGTTTTCCTAAAATAGCCGTATTTACGCCGTATTTGATGATTCTGCCTTCTTCATAGCTGTTCAAGAGGGTCTTTATATTGTCGATTAGCTCGTTCGTATGGTCTATAAGCCTGTCTTTTGCTATGGAGTCTATCTCTTCCTCTGGAAAATCTACCTGCGCCTCTATTTCGGCAAGAGTGTCCACAAGAGTATCTTTATATTCTCCTATTCTGTTTGAAAGGGCTCCTTCCAGCTGTAATTCTGCCTGTTTTAAGCCTTCTTCTGTTTGTGCATTTACCACATCGGTTACAGCTTCAGCTTGTGCAAGGTCCATTTTCCCGTTCAAATAAGCCCTTAGTGTGAATTCTCCCGGATTAGCGGGTCTGGCGTCTAATTTAAAAAGAAGGTTTAATATCTTCTTGGGTACGAGATGTCCGCCATGCGAGTGAATCTCGACCATATCTTCGCCGGTATATGAATTCGGCGATTTCATCGATACGCAAAGCACTTCGTCTAATATTTTGTTTGATTCGGAATCTACTATGTGTCCATGATACATATGGTGTGATTCCATTTCTAAGGGGCCAGACTTTTTTTCGTTCCTGGAAAATATCAGATCTACAATTTCTAATGATTTCTCCCCGCTAATTCTTATAATTGCAATGCCTCCGTCTCCTTGGGCAGTAGCGATTGCGGCGATAGTATCATGGTCGTAGGGTAAATTTAATTTCATATTACTGTTTTCACTATAATTAAATAATGTAGGGAACTATTATAAAGAATTTTTGGTAAGTTTCTAAGGGGGCTGTCAAAAAATGGGTAATTTTACTTAATTCATATATTCCCAAAATAATAAGGAGGATGTGTAACCCCTCTTTATACACTAGACAATTTATCAAATTTATGCCGTGATCGTGAGTTTCGAGGGAAATATTATATATTATCCCGCGGCTCTGGCTTTTTCTTTCTCATTTAGGCCGGCGATAGTTTCCATTGCTATACTTGTATGTGCATAAGATGCCCCTGCAGACATTACCATTGCTACATTGATTGCTTCAGCCATCTGCTCTTTTGTATATCCGGCGCTTCTCGCATCTTTTACGCAGCCCCTTATGCAATATGGACATTTTGTCATATGCGCACATGCAAGTCCCACCAAGCCGCGTTTAAAATCCTTTTTTAGAGCTCCATCGGCAAAGACTTTCTTCGTGAATTCCTTAAATGCGTCCGAATTATCACCACTGCATTGATGAAACTCATTTATTTCTTTAAGAACACTTTTCTTGAAAAAATGCCCATCCGTAAGAGGAATATTGTTATCAAGCGCGTCATGAGCCTCAAACGCGATGCTTGAAAATGCAAAGGGACCGCCCATCGCAAAACGCATAGCTACGTAGATTGACTCTACAATTTGCTCATCGGTAGCACCGCTGTTCTTTGAGCTTCTTACTCTGGATCTTATACTGTATGGACATCCGGTAATATGCGCTCCTGCTACAGCGATGAGCTCTTTTTCTATCTTGCTGAGTGCGCCGTCCTTAAATACTCCGTCATGATAAGTTCTCCATGCCTGGAGCAATTCAGGATTAATTTCATTTAGAAGCGCCATATCCTTGGATATATCGTTTTTAAAAAGATATTCTGACATTTACTGCCTCCTCCTGATACTTAGAAATTTTATGCTGCTTTTATTAATTTAATAATCGTTTTACTTCCGTTGCTAAAAGGACTAATCGATCTGTGTGTTTTTACCATCATAATCGTTCCTTCAAGGTGTGAAAGGATTAACTGAGAAATGGATTTTGATGAAAGATCATCACGAAACTCTTTTTTCTTAATTCCTTCTTTTATACAGCCCTCTATAATTTTTTGCCAATGATTAAAAAACTCAGAAAGCCTGAGCCTGAAATTCTCATTTATATCACTCATCTCTAAAGCAAGGTTTCCAAAAGGGCAGCCCCCCCTGCAATTTAGGCTCTTATGAAAAGATGTGACTTTTTTATAGTAGTTCTTTAATCTCTTCTCAGGCGATATTGAAGCGTCCCCTAGAGTGTCTGTTAAAAATTTTATTTCATATTCCCTAATTCTTATCTCGAGTATCAGTAAACCTAGCTCTTCTTTGGACTTGAAATGGTAGTAGAAATTACTTTTTGTTACACCGCTGCTTTTCAGAATGTCGTCTATTGAAGTATTGTTGTAGCCATTTAAATGAAATAGGTCTCGCGCGCTTTCTAAAATCTTTTCTTTGCTTGTACTCAATTTATTTATCCTTTTTAATATATTAGCCATTCATATTAGTACTGACCAGTCAGTCCTAATTGTAGTTAGCGAACATATGTTTGTCAAGTATCAATGTGTTGTGGGTTACGAATGTTTATTCTCTGTGCGGTTTTAGAGATATGTTTGGGTAATAACAGTGAACCGGAACTTTAAATTAAAGTACGTTAAAGCTTATTTTAAAAGGTGATTCAGGATAGAAATTTTTATGATTAATTTCTAGATTCTTTTTCTGAAGCAGTATTTTAAACCTGTCTCCCATCAGTTCTGGAAGAAATAGATTTTTTATAGCTTGTATATCTTTTTTAAATGAAGAATCCGGACTGCTCTTTTTCTTTATGTCTCCACTTATAAGATCCAAGATACCCCAGTCTAAAAGAAATTGTCCCTGAGTTGTGTACTGAACTTTGTTGATCTTCAGTGATTCGCCTGCTCTAATTAAGTTGCTAAAGTCTACATGGGCTGTTATATCCTGCTCTCCAATATTGATGTAAGGGGTTTCATTGATAGCATGCTTATAAATACATTTGTAAGTACCTTTCATTCTCTGTGGGCTGAAAAGTTGAGGGGCTAAATAGCCGTAATCTATTGTGAGTATAAACCCCTTTCCCAATATATTATCTATCTTATGAAGTAATTTCTCAGCGTGAAGATTTATTTCAAACTCCTGACCTTCCTTAAAATTAATATCATAATGAACAAAGTATTCCTCCAACTCGATACTGCTTGGCTTGCCAATTACTTCTGTGATTTCGTCATCTTCTACCGAGACGTATATTTCAGACAGATTGCCACTCATAAACTTCGCTCTATGAAACGGGAATGCGTCTATGAGTTCATTTGAGATAATAACACCAGTAACTTTCTCGTTCTCTAATTCGTCGAGTGAAGAGAACCATTTAATTTTATGGCGGTGGTTAATTAAAGTTTTTTTAGATTCATCTTGGAGACGATCGCTTTGTTCGACTATATAGTAGTTTGATTGGTCATAATAATCGGTATTATTACTCTTGATATGATTTAAGATGTCTAATGCAAGGAGTCCCTTCCCTGCCCCAAGCTCAATAATTGTTAATTTTTCTTCTCGAATTACATCAAAAGATTTTACTATGAAATTGCCAAGCACTTTACCAAACGCAGAGTGAACATGAGGACTTGTGTAAAAATCCCCTTCTTTTCCTATACGGTTAATACCTGATGAATAGTAGCCATAGAGGGGATGATAGAGCGCAAGCTCCATAAATTCAGCAAAGGTGATGGGGCCTGAATCCCTGATTCGTGATGATATGATCTCTTCTAAATTATTCATGACTGAGCTATGTTTAATTAAGCCTAACTTGAGTAAATTATATCTGACTTATATACTCTAACGGATTTTCCAATATCAGTTTTTATATCGGAATAATTATGAACTTGATCAGACAACCCATCAAAATCCTAATCTTTTTTATTATTATTGTCACATTTGTTTTAATATCCGCAATAATTGATCTTCTAGTGCGTGACAGAAGGAAAAAATTGATTTCTTTCTCCCGAGTCGCATCTTTTTATGGAAAAATCAGTCTCATACTATTTGGAGTTAAAATAAAGCTAAAAAACCTGGACAGATATCTAGGAACGAATGAGAATTATATGATTGTAAGTAACCACCTTTCATATATTGATATTTTTGTGATTTACTCCGTTATGCCGTCAGTTTTTGTGGCAAATTCCGAGCTTGAGGAGGAGTTTCCTCTAGGCACAGTTACGAAATATGGAGGAGGAATATTTGTCGAAAGGAGAAATCGCTCAAAATTATTAGATGATATAGATAATATTTCAAGCGTATTAAAAATGGGCTTGAATATAGTACTTTTCCCCGAAGGTACGACATCCAACGGAGACGGCGTAGCACCCTTTAAGGCGCCATTCTTAAAATCTGCAATAAATTCCGGTACCGATGTGCTCCCAATATGCATGAAATATAAAAAGATAAATGGTGAAGATATAAATAAAGAGAATAGAGACTTAATTCTTTATTACGGAGACATAACTTTTTTTAAACATTTTTTTAGACTATTAAAGATAAAAGAAATCGAGGTTCAGCTCCAGGCACTTGAGAAAATAGAGGTAGACCCCAAAATGACGAGAAAAGAATTATCAAAAATAGCTTATGATAAGATCAGCAGCGCATATATAAAAGTATAAAAAGGGGAGCCAGAAAACTATTTATAGCTAGCAACCTAAATATATATTATAAATCTCTCAAATAGAATACTAATGAATAATATCTTGTTCTCATTGGGTAGATTAGTTATCATACAATTTCCCAAAAGCACAATTTAGGAGAACTAACAATGGATGTTAAATGGGCAAGCCGAATTGCAGGACTTCCGCCTTATCTGTTTGCGGAAATAGATGCCAAAAAAAACGAAATGATAAAAAAGGGTGTGGAGGTTATAGATTTAGGAGTTGGAGATCCTGATATCCCGACTCCCGATTTTATCATTGAAGCTCTAAAAGTTGGAGCTGAGGATCCTGAGAATCATAGATACCCGTCGTATCAAGGGATGCGATCTTTCAGAGTGGCAGTTGCAGACTGGTATAAAGAAAGATTTAATGTGGATCTCGATCCTGATACTGAGGTGATCGCTCTAATAGGCTCAAAAGAAGGAATCGCTCATGCACCCCTTGCCTTCATTGATCCGGGCGACGTAGGGTTATTTGCAGACCCTGGCTATCCCGTATATCCAACTTCTATAAGTTTTGCGGGTGGAGAACCTTACGGGGTCCCTATTTTAAAAGAGAATGATTTTTTGCCCGACCTAAATGCAATTCCCGAAGATATTAGGAAGCGAGCGCAATTAATCTTTTTAAACTATCCAAACAACCCTACAACAGCTGTTGCTGAAGAGGAATTTTTTAAAGATGTTGTAGATTTTGCTTCTAAAAACAACATTCTTATTTGTCACGACGCAGCCTATACTGAAATCGCTTTTGATGGGTATAGCCCACTTAGCTTTCTTCAGGCAGATGGGGCTAAAGACGTAGGTATTGAATTTCATTCACTTTCCAAGACCTTTAACATGACAGGTTGGAGAATTGCTTTTGCAGTGGGGAATAAAAAAGCTATTGCAGGGATCGGAAAAATCAAAACCAATATAGATTCAGGGGCATTCCAGGCTGTTCAATATGCGGGGATTGTAGCCTTACAAAATTATAAGTCGGGTCTTCAAGATAGAATACAAATTTTTCAGGAAAGGCGGGATATCTTTTGCAAGGGGCTTGATGAAGCCGGTTTAAAGTATCACTTTCCTAAAGCGACTTTTTACGTATGGTTTGAGGTTCCCGAGGGTCTTACATCAAAAGAGTTTTCATCAAAACTTCTATCTGAATCCGGTATAGTCGTTACTCCGGGCAATGGTTTCGGGGAATATGGAGAAGGGTACGCTCGAGTTTCAACAACTTTTAGCACAGAAAGGATAATCCAGGCTGTAGAAAGGTTAAAAGAAACCAAATTCTAATCTTTTCTAAGTAACAGCAGGTAAAAAAGAATTGGAATACTTTATTTTAATTGCTAAAATTATTACAACCTTTGTTTATGGTGTATCGCTCACACTTCTTTGTACTTTCGGTGTTCATAGGTATTACCTGTCATATCTATACAGTAGGAATAAAAACAAAGTTCCTACTCCAAAAGGCAAGTTCAATAAACTTCCAATGGTAACTGTGCAACTGCCGGTTTATAACGAGATGTATGTTATAGAGAGGCTGATTTCTTTTGTTTGCAATATTGACTATCCCAAAGAGCTACTGGAAATTCAGGTTCTGGATGATTCAACTGATAAAACAACTGAAATTGCCCGACGCTGCGTTAATAGTTATAGGGAAATGGGTATTAATATAAAGTGCCTGCATAGAGAGAATAGAGAAGGTTATAAAGCGGGCGCTTTAAAAGAGGGACTAAAGTCTGCTAAAGGAGAGTTGATTGCTATATTTGACGCCGATTTTATGCCTCCTAAGGATTTTCTCAACGAAACTGTGCACTTCTTTTTCGATGCTCAAGTAGGGATAGTACAAGTTAGATGGGGACATGTAAACCGTGATTACTCAATACTCACTAAATGCCAGTCAATTTTGCTTGACGGCCACTTTATGATTGAGCAGACAGCTCGTTTTAATAACGGCTTGTTCTTTAATTTCAACGGTACAGCTGGAGTGATCAGAAAACAATGTATAGAGTCCTCAGGCGGATGGCAGCACGACACGCTTACCGAAGACCTGGATCTCAGTTACAGAGCGCAGCTGGCCGGCTGGAAACTCGTATATTTAAAAGACACCATAGCTGATGCAGAGCTCCCTGTAGATATGAATGCGTTCAAAACCCAGCAGCACCGCTGGGCTAAGGGAGGGGTGCAGACAGCATTGAAGATACTCCCCCAAATTATTAAGAGAAAGGATCTGCCCTTTAAAGTCAAAGCTGAAGCCTTTTTTCATCTGTTCGGCAATATTTCTTATTTACTCCTTCTGATTCTTCTGTTGTTGATGTTTCCTATGGGTTTTTTCTGGCAATCGGTAGCCTGGCACAAATTGGTTCTGTTTAATCTCTTTGCAATATCGGCGGGTACTCTGAGCTTTGTGTTCTTTTACGCTTTAACTGTAAAAGAAACCCACGGTAAGAACTGGCTTAGTTATCTTAAATACGTGCCGGTTGCAATTTCAGTCGGTGCCGGAATTGCGATAAACAATAGCAAAGCAGTGCTTGAAGCCTTTTTGGGTAAAAAGTCTGAGTTTAGGCGTACTCCAAAGTTCGCTGTAACATCCAGAGCAGACAGTTGGCAATCAAGAAACTATGTATCATCAAAAGAAATCACGGCTCTAATCGAAATTACTCTAGGTCTCCTCTTTCTTATCCAAACTCTTTATGCGGTTTATATGGGGTACTATGGATGGATACCATTTCTTCTTCTTATTCAGTTTGGTTTTTTGTATACAGGTTTTCTATCAATATTCCACAGTAACGGAAAAAAGAGTTCCGAAGCTACCATTGGCTCCCTTATACCAAAATCGGCTCTTCAAAGAGATAAAGAATATTAAAATTTATCTAACAGTTCCCCATGAATTGATTGATTCTGAATAAGGCGGTAGATAGTTATGTTTTCGTATCTTAATACGGCCTTAATATTAGTCAGATAAGATGACCCACCGTTATTTCTAAATATACCGAGATCAATTTAGTTTGTGTACTGCTCCCCTTCAATCAAACAGCATTTAAACGGGAAGCATGAAGTTTGTAATATTCTTCTTCCACCTGAAACGGCGTGCGGTATCCATATGCTATATAAAGGTAACTGCATTGAGTATTACTAGCTTAATTCTACTAGCTTCTTAATGGGGGGCAGTACAAGCCAATACCAAATAATCATATATTTCCCTTCTATGCTTGATTCATATTATATATTGAAGTCTATAAAAAGCACTGAATCGAATATGACGCACCACTTTAAGAGCACGGAGTTGATAGTGTATGCTCAACATAATATTCCCTGATTGTTAATCCTATGTTAGATTTAAATTAAGAGGATGTTAATACGTATTTTTACTAATAAACGCAATCAACCCTTGTTTTATTGTTATTGATACTATTTTTATTACCTTTGGGTGCACAAGTAAGTCCGATTATATAGATTCTACTTGCTCATACTGACGAGGAGCCTTGAATTCTTAAAAAAATGAGAGTTTGCACACTAGCTAGCGGGAGTTCAGGGAACTCTCTTTACATAGAGACTGAAAATACGAAGATTTTAGTTGATGCCGGTATAAGTATGAGACAGATTACACTCAGGCTTGAGAAAATTGGTGTTCAATTATCCGATATAGACGCCGTCGTTATTACACATGAGCATTCAGACCACACTCACGCTATAAAAAGGCTCAATGTCCCGATATATGTTACCACTGCTACAGCGTATCTTTGGAAAGATAGAGTTAAGCAGCTTGAGGAATTCGAGAGTGATACGCCGTTTGCGATAAAGGACTTATTAGTAACGCCGTTTTCAGTCCCTCATGACGCCCTTGATCCGGTGGGTTTTTCAATTGAGTCCTCAGGTGATCGGAAAATAGGTATAGTTACCGATATAGGTTCCGTCACCGCTTTGGTAAAGGAAAGGCTCAAACGCTCTAATATTCTTTTAATTGAATTTAATCATGATAATGAAATACTTCTTTATAG
>SMWY01000124.1 GCA_004356555.1 Candidatus Dadabacteria bacterium | reverse complement strand
GGTTTATCCCGATTGCAGGAAAGAATTCGTTGAGGCGTTTCAAAATTCTGAAAGGCTAGCGACCGATAACGATAAATTAGTCATTGATGCCCCATTTGTGGATATCGAGAAATCAGAAATTATTAAACTTGGCGTAGAGTTGGGAGTGCCTTTTAAACATACCTGGACTTGTTATAAAGGCGGAGAAAGACATTGTGGAGTATGCAGCTCCTGCAGGGAGAGAAAAAGGGCATTTGTCGAATCCGGTGTTCAGGATCCGACCGAGTATGAACAATGAAAATCAGCGAAATTTTCTTTTCCCTACAAGGTGAGGGCATCGAAATTGGTCTTCCCACGGTTTTTGTTCGCCTGTTTGCCTGCGATTTGAGGTGTACATGGTGCGATACTATGTATGCGGTAGAGGGAAGCGATTTTAAAGACTACACAGTTCTTGAAGTTGTGAATGAAATTGAAAAGCACGATTGTAAGAGAGTTTGTATCACAGGAGGAGAGCCTCTTCTTCAAATTAAGGATGTTGAGGAATTAGCCTTTGATTTAATCGACAAAGATCATACAATCCTGCTTGAAACAAGTGGGCATAAAATGCCCCCACCTATATTGTGGACGGAAAATAGTACGATAAGTATGGATTGTAAATGTCCTAGCTCTTCAATGCAGGACAGAATGGACTTTGACCTTTTCACGAGACTCCGGCCAAAGGATCAGCTTAAATTTGTAATACAAGATGATATAGACTATGAATATGCCATAGGCATTTTAAACAGGTATGATATCAAAGCTAACATTATTTTTCAGCCGGCATATGGATCTAAGTTGGGCTGGATAGCTGAGAAAGTTATTAGCGATAAATTGGAAGATATAAGAGTTTTACCCCAGCTTCACAAAATTATCTGGGGAGATAAAAGAGGAGTGTGATTACATTGGTAAAGTCAGTCGATATTTATTTTTACCCAATGTCATGTTATAATCCGCTTCTCACCATTCTGTCGCGGAGTTTGCAGAGTAAGTGTATAAAGCGGAGGTCTTAAATGCAGGAAGTGCATAAATAAAATGAACGAAGAAATTAACAAAGAAGATTATAATTTCGAACCATTTGCAGATACTGAAGAATATAGACAAGTAAACAGTGAGTGCATAAATAGCTGGGTTCGGATTATGAAGCAGAAGGGTATTAGCGGACTTGAGGGGGTTCTAGACGTCGCGACTGGTGCAGGCACCATGGTGCAGCTCGTGTTCGACAGTCTTCCGGAAACTTGGAAAAAGGCTGCAGTATTATGTCTTGATCAATCCTCTGAAGCTTTAAAGCTGGCTCAATCCAAATTAGAAAAAACCGTAGAAAAGTTAAAACTCATTCACTCTTCAATTGAAGATATGACAATTCCCGATCAGAGTGTGGATATCGCGGTTTGGGGAAATGGTATACATTACTTATCTGCAGATGATCAGCTACAGAGTGTCAAGAGGATTAAAAGAGCCTTAAAACCCGGAGGATTTCTTTTCTTCAACACCGCATTTTACGAAGAAGCCAGGCCGGTTGAAACGCTGCCTTTTTACCGTACACAGATTAAAACCGCAGTCCAGTATATGCGTGACCATGGTATTAAAAGGGTAAAGACCGATACTCGAACTGAGGCCGCAAAATTCCTGCCTAGGTCTTATTATGAAAACCTGGTGCAAGAGGCGGGTTTCAAGCTTGTCGATGCAAAAGAGTTTGCCGTTGATATGCATAAAGAGGCGTGGGAATATATAAGCGCTTTTCAGCAATATGCTGCCGGAGCATTAAGAGGATATCCCATAGACGATGCTGTCAACGCTATGAGAGATTCTGTTGGTCCTGCAATAGAGCTGCACGGTAACATAGATCAAGATGGTAACCCTTACATTACGCGTAAATGGCTTGCTATAAGTGCCCAAGTATAGGCCAATTCAATCCTGAGCACATAGTAGTTATAAATAATAAAATTTGAGGGGGATTACTATAAGGTTAGTTAACGCCTTATAGGTGGTAGTTAAGCGACATCATAGTAGTCTAAGCCTAAGTGGGTTATCAGTTCCTCACCTTTTAAATACCGGAGAGTATTCTTGAGCTTCATAAGCTGTATGAATAGATCATGCTCCGGATAAAGTTCCTCGCTGTGCATAGGGCTCTTAAAGTAGAATGAAAGCCATTCCTGTATGCCATGCAAACCTGCTCTGCTCGCAAGGTCAAGAAATATGACTAAATCAAGTACGATGGGAGCTGCAAGTATGCTATCTCTGCAAAGGAAATTCACCTTAATCTGCATTGGGTAGTTTAACCAGCCAAATATATCTATATTATCCCATGCCTCTTTCTCATCTCCTCTCGGAGGGTAATAGTTGATTCTTACCTTGTGATAATAATTTGAATACAGATCAGGATAAAGATCAGGTTGAAATAGATATTCAAGCACGCTTAGTTTGCTTTGTTCTTTAGTTTTAAATGAATAAGGGTCGTCTAATACTTCTCCGTCCCTGTTTCCTAATATATTTGTAGAAAACCATCCGTTAAGCCCTATCATTCTGCTTTTAAGTCCAGGGGCAAGAATGGTTTTCATTAAGGTCTGACCAGTCTTAAAATCTTTACCCGAAATAGGAACTTTCTTCTGTTTTGCAAGTTTGATTAGTGCAGGGACATCCGCTGATAAGTTTGGTGCTCCGTTAGCGTATGGAACGCCGCATTTGATTGCTGCATAAGCATAAATCATGCTGGGAGCAATACCCGGATGGTTGTTTTTTAAGCCCTCTTCAAACGACTTAATTGAATTATGTACCTCTGAGGCCTGAATATAAACTTCAGTACTTCCGCACCAGACCATTACAAGGCGGTCAACTCCGCTTTCTTTTTTGAAATTTTTTATGTCGTCAATAAGCTGCTCAGCAAGGTCCATTTTGGTCTTGCCGCGCTTAAGGTGTTTACCTTTTAGGTTCTTTACATATTTCCTGCTAAAAACCGCGGTCATAGGCACCGTATCCTGAAGCGAATCTTTTAGGTCATCAACTAGAGATTTCTCCAAAACGCCCGATTTAATGGCTGCCTCATAACAGTTATCGGGGAAAATATCCCATCCTGCGAAAACCAGATCATTTATATTGCTAAGCGGCATAAAATCCTTAATCAAAGGGGATTTTTTCTCTGTTCTTTTGCCTATTCTGATTGTGCCTAATTGTGTTAGGGATCCGATGGGTTTTCCAAGCCCGGACTTTATTGCCTCTACTCCGGCAATAAAAGTAGTACTCACCGCACCGCTCATTCCTGGAAGCAATACACCAAGCTTCCCTTTAGGTGGGGTAATCTTGTATTTCAGTTTTGATGTGTTCTTTTTTTTCTTATTGGTAGTTGTCAAAGCAGATATCACCTCTTGGAGAATTGTTGTCCGCGTCTCGCTTTTCTAAGTCCGTATTTCTTTCTCTCGACCATTCTCGAATCTCTTCTAAGCTGACCCGCAGATTTAAGAGGTTGCCTATAAGATTCATCAACTTGAAGGAGTGCTCGGGCAATCCCATGTCTCACAGCCCCGGCTTGACCGGTTAGGCCGCCGCCTTTTACACTTATTGTAACGTTAAATTTCCCTTTTGTATTTGTTGTATCAAGAGGTTCTAATGCATGCACTATCCAAGTCTGACGGGGAAAATATTCATCCCCCTCGCGGTTATTGATAGAAATTTTCCCATCTCCCGGGCGCAACCACACACGCGCGATTGAGGTCTTCCTTCTTCCAGTTCCGTAATATTCAACTTCAGCCATATTATTATTTATACCTCCAAAGTTTCAGGCTGTTGGGGTGCATGCGGGTGTTCGCTCCCAGCGTAAACCTTTAACCTGGCTATTAATTTTTTCTGCCATTTATTTTTAGGGAGCATTCCCCAAACGGCTTTTTCAATTATTTCATGAGGTTTTGTTTTAAGAAGATCCCCTGCAGTTATTGATTTAATTCCACCGGGATAATGTGTATGCCGATAATATGTCTTCTGGTTCCACTTATCGCCTGTAAATTTTAGTTTCTCCGCATTAACGACTATAACGAAATCGCCAATATCCGCATGAGGAGTAAATTGGGGCTTATTCTTACCCCTTAAAATCGTCGCGATTCTGGTGGCGAGTCTTCCCACGGTTTTTCCCTCACCGTCAATTAAATACCATTTCTTAACAAAATCTTCACTTCTAGCCATATAGGTCTTCATATTTCCTGCCTCTAATTAATAGAAATAAACAATTCAATTTACCAATTTAGCGGTGATTGTCAAGGTTTTTGACGATCCTATTTTGAAATCGGCATTTTGGTAATGAAAATTGGTCTACTCATTTAATAATGATATACTGATTCCGTAATGATCTAAATACTACATGTTATGACTACACAACACAAAAGTAAATCTTTGTCCTGGAAGAAAAAGTTCAGAGATAAGCTTATAGAAATTATAGGAGCAACCGGGGTTATCTCATCCGATGATGAACTCATAGCATATGAGTGCGACGCTCTTACAGGGTACAGGATAAAACCTATATTCGTGGTTTTGCCCAAGACTACTGAAGAAGTTTCTGCCGTGATTAAAGAGTGCCATCACGAAAATATTCCATTTGTTCCTCGAGGTGCAGGCACGGGGCTTTCAGGCGGTGCGCTGCCTACTGATGAGGGAATTGTAATTTCACTCTCCCGTATGACTAAGATATTAGATGTTGATATTCCCAATCAGAGAGTTGTGGTTGAGCCCGGGGTGGTAAATATATCGGTCACAAATGCTGTAAGCTCTTCAGGATACTATTACGCTCCTGACCCATCGAGCCAGATCGTCTGCACTATAGGGGGTAATGTGGCTGAGAATTCAGGAGGCGTTCATTGCCTTAAATACGGAGTAACTACGAATCATGTCTTGGGGTTAGAAATGGTCTTGCCTGACGGTGAAATTATAGAAGTTGGAGGTAAGACACTAGATCATCCCGGTTATGACCTTACAGGGCTTGTAGTAGGCTCAGAGGGGCTTTTGGGAATAGTAACGAAAGTTACTCTCAAAATTATCAAAAAACCCGAGGCTGTAAAAACTCTACTTGCTTCATTTGATCATATTGAAGATGCAGGGGATTCTGTTTCAGGAATTACAGCAAGGGGTGTTATCCCAGCGGGGATGGAGATAATGGATAGTTTTTGTATACGCGCGGTCGAAGAAGCGGTGGGCGCAGGATATCCCATAGATGCGGGAGCTATCCTTTTGGTAGAATTAGACGGCCCGACAGCTGAGGTTCAAGCTCAGCTGCCTATAGTTGAGGAAGTTTTAAAAGAAAATAACGCAATTCAGATTAAAGTTGCAAAAGATGCAAAAGAAAGAGAGCTTTTCTGGAAGGGGAGAAAGAGCGCATTCCCTGCAATGGGGCGCATAAGCCCTGATTACTATGTACAGGACGGCGTAATCCCCAGAAGTAAGCTTGCAGAGGTGCTCCGGGAGATTGAGGAGCTAAGCAAGAAATACGGACTCAGAGTTGCAAATGTTTTTCATGCGGGGGACGGCAATTTACACCCGCTTGTCCTTTACGATTCATCTAAAGAAGGTGATCTTGATAAAACACTCGAGCTTGCGGGTGAGATCTTACAGGTTTGTGTTGATAAAGGTGGTAGCATTACTGGTGAGCACGGTGTGGGTCATGATAAAAAGAGATTCCTTTCTCTAATGTTTGATGAAAACGATTTGGATACAATGAATCTACTTAGATGTGCCTTTGATACAAAAGGCCTCTGTAATCCCGGGAAATTATTCCCTACACCGAGAACTTGTGTTGAGCCCGGCATGAAGCCTTTTAAAGAGCATCCGGTTCAAAAGGCGGGTCTAGGTGAAATGTATTAGTCCTAAATATTCTAGAGATTAGAAATACGTATATGCTGAAAAAAAAAATTGTTAATAATTTGCTTCGAATTGTGGGCGAAAAAAATGCTCTAACTGAAGAGGCTAAACTCAAGTCTTTCAGCGTTGAAAATGTGCAGCCCGGAATCGTACTTTTTCCTAACGAAATTGAGCAAGTATCAGAAATAATGAAGCTTGCCTCAAAAGAGTCCATCAGTGTCATACCTTGGGGATCGGGGACTAAATCGGCTCTTGGTAATTTGCCTGAGAGTGTAGATGTAGTTATTTCAACTAAAAATTTAGACCTAATTATTGAGCATGGCGCCTCAGACCTTGTGGCTACAACCCAGTGCGGGATTACACTTAAGAAATTCCAGAGTGCACTTAACAAAGAACGCCAGTTTCTGGCTATTGACCCTCCACATGTTGGGAGGAAAGCAACAGTAGGCGGAATTATTGCTACTAATGACAGCGGTCCTGAACGCTTTAGATATGGGACATTGAGGGAGTTTCTAATTGGTTTAAAGGTTGTGCGTGCAGACGGCAGCATTTTTAAGGGGGGATCAAAGGTCGTAAAAAATGTGGCGGGATATGATCTGCCTAAGCTATACGTAGGATCACTTGGAACCTTGGGGATTATAGTTGAGGCTACTTTCAGGCTTTACCCTGTTCCTGAATACTCTGAGACTTATATCGTAGGGTTTTCAACTTTGGAAGATGCCCATAATACGGTCTCCACACTTTTGAAATCAGATCTCGTAATTACTTCTCTAGAAATATTAAATCCTGAGCTTGTAGGTTCTCTTACCAAAAGGAATGACCTTGATCTTATAGATGACCTATACACTCTTGCAATAGGAATCAAAAATGTTGAAAAAGCGGTCAAAGATCAGATCTCAACTTTGAAAATGATCTGTAATCAAAATGGGGGGAAAGGTAAATTAATTATTGGAGCTCAAGAGGAACAACTTTGGGAGGATATTAGGGATTTCCCTTGGGAACTCTTTAAAGCGGAAAGGGTTGTCTGTAAAGCAAGCGTTGTTGTTACACAAATTCCACAAGTATTAACAACTTTAAAGAGGTTATCCGATGAGTATGGTATTAAAACCTATATATCAGCAAGGGCAGGTAACGGTATTCTGATCATATCAATTAAGGGTAAATTATCTTCTATTATTGACTCTCTAAATTCACTTCGTAGTTTTGTGTCTTCAATCGGAGGGCATTTGATACTCCAAGAGGCGCCTCCTGAAATTAAAGCCAGAGTTCAAGTGTGGGGAGATTTTGGCTCGGGACTGGGAATAATGAAAAAAATTAAATTAAATTTCGATCCTAATAACCTTCTCAACCCGGGAAGATATATATAAACCATAAATAATTACAACTTGATACTTGCGGTGGCATTGCCTCTTGGTTAGGATATTTGCGCACTTATTATATTCCCTAATTTATTTAACGCGAGATATGATACGTAGAGAAAAAAATGATGGGTGGATACTAATAACCCAGCATGATCATGCAAGTCTTTCAGGGCAAATTATGACACATTGGGGGAACAGCGAATTTGCAAAGCCCAAGCCCTACGATGAAGTACTTTTTGCCCTAACAGAGCATGATTCAGGTTGGAAAGATTGGGACTCTATGCCTAAAATCAATCCTGAGAACGGATATCCCGCTAATTTTGTGGAAATGAGTTCCCAGGACCAGTGTAAAATTTGGAGCAGGTGTTATAAATCTCACTCGAGCACTCATCCGTACGCTTCATCTTTAATCGCTCTACATTTTTCAAAGTTCAATCAGAGTAATATCAGAAAAGCCCATGATAATCAGCAGACAAAATCCTTACAAAATGATATAATGCTTTATATTGCAGAGAAGCTTGATATCGATGTTTCTAATGTTAGTGTGGAAAAAATTCCTCATGAAGTCAGGACTAATCTGAAACTACTTCAAATTGGGGATATAATCTCATTAACATTATGCCACGGGTGGAGGTCGATAGAAATTACCGAGGTGCCT
>SMWY01000020.1 GCA_004356555.1 Candidatus Dadabacteria bacterium | reverse complement strand
TTACTCAGACACTGATACTGAAGTCATAGCGCACCTAATTGAGGAAATGTCTAACACCGGGCTGTGTTTTGAGGATGCAGCCAGGGCTGCTTTTAAGAGAATAGATGGCTCGTATGCTATAGCAGTGATTTCTGACAGAGATCCTGATAAGGTTATTGCTACTAGAAAATTCTCTCCTTTGATTGTGGCAAAAGGCGATCACGAAAATTATCTGGCGTCCGATGTTTCGGCCATACTGCCATTTTGTAAAGATGTGATTTATTTAGAAGATGGAGACGTAGCTATTTTAAAGCGGGATGAGATTAAGATCACCGATTTGGACGGCAATAAGATTAAAAGAAAAGTCCAGTCCATAAACTGGGATCCGATCTCCGTTGAGAAGTGTGGATACCGCCACTTTATGATGAAGGAGATTTTCGAGCAGCCGAGGGCCGTTTTAGACACGATAAGGGGCAGGTTCTCAGAAGAAACTGGGGATGTGTATTTTGAAGGTCTGGACAGTTCATTTTTTAAAGATGTTAAGAGGATCGTAGTTCTTGCGTGCGGTACTTCTTATCATGCAAGCCTGATTGGGAAATATATGATCGAGGAAATCGCAAAGGTTTCAGTTGAAGTGGATATAGCTTCCGAATTCCGTTATAGGAACCCTATTATTGATAGTAAAACTCTTGCCATTGCCGTCTCACAATCTGGGGAAACAGCGGATACTTCTGAAGCGCTACTGGAAGCAAAGCGTGGGGGAGCTAAAACACTTAGTATTACAAATGTCATGATGAGTAAGATTACTAGGGATTCAGATTGTGTAATTTATACCCATGCGGGGCCTGAAATAGGAGTTGCATCTACTAAAGCGTTCACCACCCAGCTCATGGCTTTTTATCTATTCGCCATCTATTTGGGCAGGATAAAAAGACAACTCACTAAAAAACAATCTATAGAGATGATCAAACAGGCGATAAGTATTCCTCAGTTACTTGAAATTACTCTTAAATTGAATGAGCAGATTAAAGAACTTGCAAAAGAGTTCTTTAAGTACAGAAATTTTCTATATCTTGGGAGAGGAATCAACCATCCAATTGCGTTTGAGGGGGCGCTTAAACTAAAAGAGATCTCTTATATTCATGCTGAAGGTTATGCGGCCGGAGAAATGAAGCATGGGCCGATTGCTCTCATTGATGAGGATATGCCGGTAGTTTTAATAGCTCCGGGTGACGGAATAGCATATAAGAAAATACTGGGAAATCTTCAGGAAGTTCGCGCTCGAAGGGGAAAGGTGATTTTTCTAACCTCTGATCCCTGTGCCCAGGAGCTAAAGGGAATTGTCGATAGGGTAATAGAAATTCCTGGTTCCTCATATCTTCTTAGCCCTATTGTTTCGATAATTCCACTTCAGCTTCTCGCCTATCATATTGCAACGTACAAAGGAACTGACATAGACCAGCCGAGAAACCTTGCAAAAGTTGTTACCGTAGAATAATCCGAATACGCTCAAAGATAGGGTCTCTTATGTAAAACTACGTTTTTGCAGGCGTAATATTAATTTTTGCACCTTTTACGATATTAATATGTAAAAAGTTCTATTATCTGGTAAATTAACTGGGCTCTGGGTATTTAATAGCTAAAAAATAAGAGGATATTAATATAATGAAAGTCCTAGTAGTAGGCGGTGGCGGAAGAGAGCATGCTTTATGCTGGAAAATATCGAAAAGCCCCATTGTTAAGGCGCTTTTTTGTGCCCCTGGGAATGTAGGGATTTCAAAGCATGCTACTTCGGTAGATATAAAGGTAACAGATATTGAGTCCATGGTTCGCTTTGCTAGAGCAGAAGAGATAGATCTTACTGTTGTAGGTCCCGAAATTCCTTTATCCCTTGGGATTGTAGACCGCTTCCAGGAAGAAAATCTTAATATTTTCGGTCCTAATAAAGCTGCTGCTGAGATTGAAAGCAGTAAAGTGTATTCGAAAAACCTTATGAAAAAATATGATATACCGACAGCTTTCTTTTCAACCTTCTATGATTACGGCGATGCTGTGAATTGGGTCAAAGAAGTTAAACCTCCACTGGTAATCAAAGCAGACGGCCTTGCGGCCGGAAAAGGGGTTATCATATGCCACACAGAGGATGAATCTATAGATGCACTTGATGGTATAATGAGGAGTAAAATTTTTGGAGATTCCGGGGATCGGGTCGTAATAGAGGAATTTCTTCAGGGCGAAGAAGTATCATTTATAGCCTTTACAGACGGGGAAAATGTACTGCCACTCGCATCTTCACAGGACCACAAAGCGCTCCTAGATGGTGATAAAGGACCTAATACCGGCGGCATGGGTGCGTATTCGCCAGCCCCAATTGTTACTTCGGAGCTTCACGGGGCAATAATGAACCAGGTGATGATACCTACTGTGAGAGCCCTAAAAGAGGAGGGTCGGGTATACAAGGGAATATTGTATGCCGGTCTTATGATAGAGGGTACCGATATTAAAGTCCTTGAATTCAACTGCAGATTCGGCGACCCTGAGGCCCAGCCGCTTTTAATGAGAATGCGCTCTGACATAGTCCCTATAATGAGAGCTATTTCTAGGGGAGGAGTAGCAGAGGGAGAGTTTCAGTGGTATGATCAAGCTTCGGTTTGTGTCGTTATGGCATCCAAGGGGTATCCTGGGGACTATAAAAAGGGTTTTCAAATTGACCGCATTGATGATGTTAACAATATGGACGGGGTCATAGTATTTCACTCAGGCACCTCACGGGATGGTAGTAATATAGTAGCAAATGGGGGAAGAGTACTCGGTGTGACTGCTCTTGGTGATAATATCCCTGACGCAATTAGCACAGTTTATAACGCAGTTAACCATATTGATTGTGAATCGCTTTATTTTAGAACCGATATCGGGGAAAAAGCACTTAAATATATAGAGAAATAAACGTTTGATTAGATTACGTTTGAGGAGTCATTAAATGGCTGAAATATGGAACTTGGAAATTGGTGCTGACACTTTAGATGATAAAGTAAAACATGAGCTTCCATTTGTTGAGTGTATTGATCTCTTGGAACTTCTTCCTGATGAATGGAGCTCTGATACAGAGACGATCCCAGATGTGAAAACAGGGGATCCTTTCGTTGATTCAAGTGGGTATATATGTGTATGTGTTAGGGTTTTTCAGGATGAATTAGATAGTGTTGGCGATAAAGGGTGGAAGCCTGGATGGTACAAGTCTAAAGTAACTGTTATTGGGCTCTTAGATAAACTTAGATCAAATGCTAAATAACCTGTTTTTAACCTTGACATCTAATTATTTATCTGGATTATTACTTGGATTAACTTTTGAGGGAGAATAGTATTTGTGCCAACTATAAGTCAGCTAGTTAGAGAAGGCAGAAAAAGAGCAAAAAAGAAGAGTAAAGCTCCTGCTCTGCAGAACTGTCCACAAAAAAGAGGGGTATGTATCAGGGTTTATACTACTACACCTAAAAAACCTAATTCTGCACTAAGAAAAGTTGCGCGTATTAGGCTTACAAACGGTATTGAAGTGACCGGTTATATCCCGGGAGAGGGCCATACTCTACAAGAACACTCTGTGATACTTGTAAGAGGTGGAAGAGTAAAAGACCTTCCTGGTGTTAGATATCATATTGTCAGAGGAACTTTGGATTCAACCGGGGTTGATAGTAGAAGGCAAAGCCGTTCTAAATATGGTACTAAAAAGCCTAAATAAGCAGTTTATCAAAGGAATATAAAAAATGCCGAGAAAAGGTTCCGTTAAGAAAAGAAAGATTGCTGGTGATCCTAAGTATGGGAACCAGACAGCAGCAAAATTTATAAATTCTCTCATGCTTGATGGCAAGAAAAGTAAAGCTGAGGCAATATTCTATGAAGCGTTTGACGTGATTGCCGAGAAATCAGGCAAAGACCCGCTTGAGGTTTTTTTGGCTGCTGTAGAGAATATCAAGCCGGGTATCGAAGTAAGGCCTAGAAGGGTGGGTGGTGCTACATACCAGGTGCCTATGGAAGTTAATTCTTTCCGCAAGCAATCCCTTGCTATTAGATGGTTGCTTACGGCTGTTAGAAATAGAGAAGGTAAATCTATGAAAGAAAAGCTCGCTGCCGAGATTCTTGAAGCTTCTGAGGGCAGGGGTGGTTCGATGAAAAGAAAAGAAGATACACATAAGATGGCTGAAGCGAATAGGGCGTTTGCCCATTACAGGTGGTAGGTCGTTTAATTCGGAGAAATAATTTTGGAAAAAGCAATGCCTATAGATTTTGAAAAAGTAATGCCCATGAATAAAGTAAGAAATATTGGGATCATAGCTCATATTGATGCTGGGAAGACCACAACTACTGAGCGTATACTATTTTATACCGGACTTACTTATAAAATTGGAGAAGTTCATGAAGGGACTGCTACCATGGACTGGATGGAGCAGGAAAGAGAGCGTGGAATTACGATTACTTCTGCTACAACTACTTGTTTTTGGAATGATCACAGAATTAATATAATTGATACACCGGGCCACGTTGATTTCACTATAGAAGTAGAAAGGTCCTTAAAAGTACTAGACGGAGCAGTAGTTATTTTTGATTCCGTAGGCGGTGTAGAGCCTCAATCTGAGACTGTCTGGAGACAGGCCGACCGATACAGGGTTCCGAGGATGGCATTCGTTAATAAAATGGATAAAGACGGGGCTGATTTTGCGCAGGTCGTGTCTCAGATAAAAGACAGGCTTCTAGCTAATCCGGTACCTGTACAGCTTCCATATATTGTGGGCCATGAATTTACTGGAATAATAGATCTTATTAAAATGAAACTTGCACTTTGGGATGATGATTCCCTAGGCGCTAAATACGAATTAACTGATATACCTGACGAAATGAAGGCAGAAGCTGAGGCTGGAAGAGAAAGCTTGTTGGAATCCATAGCGGATTTTGACGAAGAACTAATGGAAACCTATCTAAATGGAGATCCGGTATCCGAAGATAAAATAATAAGCGCAATAAGGGCTGCTACAATTGATTTGAGTATTGTTCCGGTGCTATTGGGTTCGGCATTTAAAAATAAGGGTGTTCAGATTCTATTAGATGCGGTTGTAAACTATATGCCTTCCCCTATTGATCTTTCTGCTATTGAAGGGATTAACCCCGATACTGAAGTGGCCGATACTAGAGAGCCTAGCGAGGAAGAGCCGTTTTCAGCACTTGCTTTTAAGATTATGACAGATCCTTTTGTGGGTCAGTTGACTTATTTAAGGCTCTACTCAGGCAAACTCAAAACGGGTGATATGGTTTATAATTCTACTAAGAAAAAAAGAGAGAAGATCGGAAGACTTGTCAGAATGCATTCCAATAAAAGAGAAGAAATTACAGAAATAGGGACAGGCGGTATTGTCGCAGCTGTCGGTCTTAAGGTGACCACAACCGGCGATACGCTGTGTGATGAGAATAAACCCATACTCCTTGAGAGTCTTTATTTTGCAGAGCCTGTTATATCAATTGCTATTGAACCTAAAACCAAATCCGATCAGGAAAGACTCGGTTTAGCCTTAAACAAGGTTTCTCTTGAAGATCCAACATTTAAAGTAAGATTTAATGATGAAACAGGTCAAACGTTGATTTCCGGAATGGGAGAGCTTCATCTGGAAATTATTGTTGACCGCTTAAAACGTGAATTTAATGTAGATGCTAATGTGGGAGTACCTCAGGTTGCCTACAGAGAAACTATTACAAAGAATGCAGATGTGGAAGCAAAATTTATCAGACAAACTGGTGGTAGGGGTCAGTATGGTCATGTGAAGATTAAGATGGAGCCCAACAAGCAGGGTGCTGGTGTTGAATTTATTGATGAGGTTAAAGGTGGAAATATTCCTAAAGAATTTATACCTGCTGTTAAAAAGGGCATTATGGAAGCTTCTGAAACCGGTGTGATTGCGGGGTATCCAGTGATTGATTGGATTGTAAGACTATACGATGGTTCTTATCATGATGTAGATAGTTCTGAAATTGCTTTTAAAGTTGCGGGTTCTATGGCCTTTAAAGATGCGGTGCTTCGTTCTAAGCCTATTATTCTTGAGCCTATGATGAAGGTTGAAGTTGTAGTGCCCGAAGATTTTATGGGAACCGTAATGGGTAATTTGAGCTCCCGAAGGGGAAAGATTCTGGGGTCAGAGCTCAGGGGCGCTTTGCAGGCCATAAAATCAGAAGTGCCACTGTCTGAGATGTTCGGATATGCGACTGAACTGAGGTCTATGACTGAGGGAAGGGGTACATTTACGATGGAATTTGGTCATTATTCCGCATTGCCGGCAGTACTTACTGAAGATCTTAAAACTAATTTGCAAGCTGTGTAATGTTAGTCTTTTTAAGGAGGAGGAAGAGTAAAGATGTCTAAGCAAAAATTTGAGAGAACAAAGCCACACATAAACGTAGGGACCGTGGGACATGTGGACCATGGTAAGACGACATTAACAGCGGCGATAACAAAAGTGTTGGAGAAAGCAGGGGGAGCGTCATTTGTAGAGTTTGGTGAGATAGACAAGGCGCCTGAGGAAAGAGAAAGAGGAATAACAATCAACATAGCGCATGTTGAATACGAGACAGAGACCAGGCATTACGCCC
>SMWY01000123.1 GCA_004356555.1 Candidatus Dadabacteria bacterium | reverse complement strand
CCTTCCTCAAGAGCTTTTTCAAAAGACCGCTTGGAAGCTTCACGGTTTCTTACGTCAAAGTCTTTTCTAAGTGGGAAGGGTCCGTAATCCTCCGGCATGAGGATTCTTCTTAGGTCCGGGTGTCCTGTAAATTCAATCCCAAACATATCGTATACTTCTCTCTCAAGCCAGTCAGCGCCGCTCCAGACAGGAGTTACTGAGTCAATCTTAATATCATCTTCGGATAGCTCGGCCTTGAGCCTGATTCTTATATTTTCTTCACATTCGGGCCCAAATCTATGGATATGATAAACAACTTCATAACGTGGTGATTTTACTTCAAGATAGTCAACTGCTGTTAAATCGGCCAGGAAAGTGAAATTCAACTCATCTTTCAAGTAAGCACATATTTTAGAAATTTGCTCTTTACTTACGAGAAGAGTTGTTTCCCCTCTGTATTCTTTAATATTTAAAATGTCTTGGGGAAACTCATTTTTCAGGGAGTCAATTACAGGCTCTAAATCAACACTCATACTAGAGGCGCCCCTTGCATCTCTATCTTTTTCTGTATTTTGATTACGGCATCTATAAGTGCTTCGGGCCTCGGAGGGCATCCTCCAACGTATACATCAACGGGGAGAAATTCATCTATTCCCTGCACAACTGCATAACTATCAAAAGGCCCCCCACCGCATGTGCATGAGCCCATTGCGATAACCCATTTAGGCTCCGGCATCTGATCATAGATTCTTCTGCAAACGGATGCCATTTTATACGTAATTGTTCCTGATACTATCATTAGATCCGCTTGTCTTGGGGAAAATCTTGCAACCTCGGCGCCAAAGCGAGAAAGGTCAAATCTTGACGCAAAAGCTCCCATCATCTCTATAGCGCAACACGCTGTTCCAAAGGGCATTGGCCAGAGGCTGTTTTTTCTTCCCCAGTTGGCAAGGGTTTTAATTGTGGTTGTTAAAAAACCTTCTCCACCAAGCAGTGGGTCTGAATTTACTCCCAATCTAGCGCTCCTTTTTTAATTATATAAAAGTATCCTGCCATAATGATTATAAGAAAAACAATTATTTCAACAAAAGCAAGCATTCCCAAATCTTTAAATACGACTGCCCAAGCAAAAAGGAATACAGCTTCAACGTCAAAGAGTATAAATAGTGCCCCGACTAAATAGTATTTAATTGAGAACGGTCCTCTGGTATCCCCAGTCGGTATTATTCCGCATTCGTATGGTGACAGCTTGCCTTTGGCCTCTCTTTTAGGGCCCAACTGAGCGGAAAGTCCAAGCATTATAGAGGCAAGACCAATTGCGAAAATGAGTATTAATAGAATTGGGATATAATCGTTAAGCACAGCATAATGTTATGTGGATTGTAAAAATTGTCAAGAATGGGAATTGCCCTTTTTAGTTTGATTTAAGAGTATTTGGAGCTGATTTTAAAGAGCGTTATTCTTTGTTGAATTATGCGTATTTATATGTACAGATTTGGATGATTTATATGTTACACTTAATTAAAAATTGTATGTGGGAGCAGTCATGTTAAAGATTTTGGCGGTATTGGTTCTTACCTTGGGGTTTTCCTTTCATTCTTTTGCTGATGTAGTTTTTGAAATGGATCAAAAACAGATCAGTCCCGAAGCCGTACATAAGACAAAGGGGATGGTAAAGGGTAATAATTTTAAAATGGATTTTTATGAAAACGGCACAAAATTAGACGGCGCTATGATATACCGAGGTGACAAAAAAGAGATGATTATGGTAAACCATCAGGATAAATCTTATGTTGTTATTGATCAGGCGGCCATGAATAATCTCGCAAGTGTCATGTCAGAAGCTATGAAACAGTTTGAGGAGGCTATGAAAGACGCCACTCCAGAAAAAAGAGAGATGATGGAAAAAATAATGAAGGGAAGAATGCCCGGCATGGGGGACAGTGAACGGGTTGAGCCGGTTCTTAAGAAAGTCGGCACAGGAAATGCGAATGGCTACAGCTGCACTAAATACGATGTTTACAGGGGGGAAGCAAAGATCAGTCAGTACTGTGTTGCTTCCTGGAATAGTATAGAAGGAGGGGATGAAATGAAGACCGTGATGCTGGAAATGGCTCAATTTATGGATATGATGGCTAAGTCTTTTTCCAAGAGTGAGGGTATTATGGGTAAACAGATTCTGTTTGAAAATAATGTTTTTACCCGGCTTAGAAAATTAAACGGGTTTCCAGTGCAGACTATAGATTATGAGGATGGGAATATAGAGAGCGAGTCAAATTTTGTGTCGTCCAAAAAAGTAAATTTGGATTCCGCAGATCTTGAGCCGCCAGCCGGATATAAGCAGCAAGATATGGGATTAAGATAAATAAAAAACACTAATTCAATATTAAGGAGTTTATAAATATGAATTCATCAATAGCATTAAAATCACAATTTATAAAATTGCCAGGTCGCTTATTGATCACGGCTTTTTTTCTTGTTTTATTTTTAATGCCGATTCATTATACACATGCTGTAAAATCCACATGTGATTTTCAGCATAGGGAATGTTTTACAGAAGCTGGATACCCGGCCTGTTATAAAAAGATTGATATAGAGAAGTACTATCAGTTTGTAGGTGAGAATAAGCTCGAACTAGCGGAGCAGATTATTAAAGATGACAAGAAATGTGTGAAACTAAAGGGGAATGAGAAAGCTTTTATGCAAGATAAAAGTGGGGGCTATGTGAAGTTCGGCATAAGGGGGCGGAATGTAACCTTTTGGGCAAAAAGGGAAGCACTTTTTGCTAGATAAAATCTCTACCTAAAATTCAAATATTTTATCTCATATCTATTTTATCTTTACCCGGGACCTAATTGAAAATAAGACTAAACAAATATATCTCCATGTGCGGTGTAACGTCCAGAAGAAATGCAGATGAGCTTATTATAAGGGGATCTGTAAGCATAAACGGTGAGATTGAAAGAAGTTTAGGACACACGATTGATCCTGAGAATGATGAAATTCGGGTTCGGGGCAAGTTAATAAATACTGAGCGGAAAAGATATATCCTTTTCAATAAGCCAAAACTCTATATTACAGCCCTTGGCGAAGGGCAGGATGACAAAAGGACTATACAGGAATTAATTACAAAAATTCCACAAAGAGTCTATCCAGTCGGTAGACTCGACTACGATGTAGAAGGTTTATTAGTCTTAACAAATGATGGAGAACTAGCCAATAGGGTTCTACATCCCAGTTTTGAGCTGACCAAGGTATATTCGGCTGTTGTGAAAGGAAATATTAACAAAGAAAAGTGTTTGCGAATGCAAAAGGGGGTAGAGCTTGAAGACGGTTATGCAAAGCCCGATTTCGTAAAGATTCTAAAAACAGATAAAACTTCAAGCATAGTGGAGATTTCATTTCATGAAGGCAGGAACCATTTGGTTAAAAGGTTTTTTGCCGAGTTTAAGCATCCCGTAAAACAGCTTAGAAGAATATCAGTAGGGCCTCTCAATATAGGAAATATTAATAGAGGCGAGTGGAGAGATTTAACAAGCAGAGAGCTCAAGAGTCTTAAGAAAGCACTCAGACTTGAAAACTGAGTGCGCCTTGTATCCTTAGCCAGAATTATGGTAGGATTCTTTGGTGATTCTGAGCTTAATATTGCCGGCAGCAAATTCATACTGTTCCGGTATATATCTCTTAATTAATTTATATTTCCGAAGGTAAATCCATATATGTTTATTACATTTGAGGGTGTTGAAGGGAGTGGAAAAAGTACTCAAGCCAAACTTCTAGCCGAACTTCTTATTAAAATGGGGCACAAAGCTACTCTCACCAGGGAGCCTGGATGGGGAAAGTTGGGAGAACTCATTAGGAGGGCAATACTAGACGAGAGGGATCTGGATCTTGACCCATTTTCAGAACTCTGTCTTTTCTGTGCTGATAGGGCACAGCACGTAAGGGATTTTATAAAACCAAGACTTCAAGAAGGCGAGATTGTAATTTGTGATAGGTATTTTGATTCTACGGTTGTTTATCAGGGGTTTGGCAGGAAACTTGAAAAAAGATTGGTTAATAGGATTGCTAGAGCATCTACGCTTGATCTAATTCCTGATGTCACTTTTCTATTAAATCTACCTGTTAGGGCCGGTCTCTCAAGATTGCAAACTAGAGGGGAAATTACAAAAATGGATGAAGAGCCTTTGGAGTTTCACGAGATGATAAGACAGGGCTACATGCTTATTGCCAAGAGGGAGCCAGGTAGAATCAGAAAGATAAATGCTGATAGAGAGATTTTAGAAATTCATGAGGAAATAAAGAATATTGTTTTAGAATCTATATCCCTTTAATACGAAATGGGAGAATGGTCATCCCTCTACAATATTAAATTTTAGAAAAAGGATAAAATGTTAAACGACGAAATAAAAGGTCATGATTTTCAGAAAAAAATCCTTATGCGCGCGGCTGCAGAGAATATAGTTTCTCATTCATATTTGTTTTCGGGTCCGGACGGTGTAGGGAAAAGGCTGATCGCGCTTGAGTTCGCGAAACTTTTAAATTGCCAAAACAGAAACTCGGCTGATTCTACTAGTTCTGATTTTGGAACATGTAACTGCCGTTCCTGTAAAAAAGTAGAAAAGGGTATCCATCCTGATGTCGTTTATGTTCAGTACGAAGGTGTTAAGAGCATAAAAGTAGAACAGGTAAGAGAAGAGATTGAGGACATGCTCTTTCTTAAATCATTTGAAGGCAAGTTTAAAGTTGTAATCGTAAATGAAGCTGAAAGGATGAGTAACGGGGCACAGAATGCTTTCTTAAAAACACTGGAAGAGCCGCCTCCGTATTCGGTCATAATTCTTATTACTTCAAATCCAGACTCTCTTTTACCCACTATACGCTCGAGGTGTCAGATAATAAGGTTTAGTGCACTTTCTGAAGAATTAATATTTGAGGAGCTAAAGAAGAGGGACGATCTATCCGCTGAAGAAGCACTTATATGCTCAAAACTCTCAAACGGCAGTTTGGGAAGAGCGCTTATGCTGGATAGCGATATTATTGAGTGGAGAAAGGAGCTGATACTGTACGTTATGCATCTCAAACCTTATTCGGCCTTAAGAGTCCTGGGCTTAGCCGAGTCAATGCCGCTCAGCTCAAATCCTGAGGACATGGAGAAATTGAATCTTACCTTTGAATTTATCTCTCTTTGGCTTCGTGATCTAATGTTGATTAAAATGGATTCAGATAAAAAGGTGCTTACAAATATTGATTTGATAGAACAGAGTATGGAGATTGCAGAGAAATGGGATATTGATAACATTATAGATAAAATTAACGATGTTCAGAATACATGGCGCGATATATATCACTTGAACGCTAATAAGCAGCTTTCATTTGAAAATCTTTTTATAAGAATCAGTACTTAAGGTATTATGATTGGCAAGATTAGAGTTGTTTGTTCTTTTTCCCATTTTTTACTACTAATTTAGAGCAGAGGAATTACGGAGATTAATTTTTATGTCTAAATCTTTTTACGTGACGACCCCGATATACTATGTAAATGACGTCCCTCACATTGGGCACGCTTATACAACAATAGCGGCTGATGTAATTGCCAGGTTCAATAGACTTCAGGGAAATAAGGTGTTTTTTCTTACCGGCACTGATGAGCATGGGCAGAAAATTGAAAGAACTGCAGAGTCAAACGGGGAAAAACCCATAGAGCTTGCCGATAGAGTAGTTAAAAGGTTTCAAAATCTCTCAGACGCCCTCAATATAACAAACGATGATTTTATAAGAACAACAGAGAAAAGACATAAGAGTGCGGTAGAAGAAATATTCAGAAGAATAGAGGAGTCGGGGGACATTTACTTAAGTGAGTATGAAGGTTGGTATGATGTCAGAAATGAAGCGTTTATAACCGAGACGCAGTATGAGGAAATTATGAGCCTCCCAGAGGAGAAAAGGCCTACCATTGAGAAGGTTAAAGAGGAGAGTTATTTCTTTAGACTATCAAAATACCAAGACCCTTTACTTGAGTACTATAAGGAGCACCCCGAATTTGTTCAGCCCAACTACAGATTAAACGAAGTGACGCGTTTTGTGGAAGGGGGACTTAAGGATCTCAGCGTAAGCCGTACGACTTTTACCTGGGGTATACCCGTTCCCGATAACTCAAATCATGTGATATACGTTTGGTTTGACGCGCTCACAAACTACTTAACTGGAGTAGGCTTCCCTTCGGATGAGAGGATGTTTAATGAGAATTGGCCTGCCGACGTGCACCTTGTTGGTAAGGACATACTCAGATTTCACGCCGTTTACTGGCCGGCATTTCTCATGTCCGCGGGGCTACCTCTCCCCAAAAAAGTTTTTGCGCATGGATGGTGGACTGTGGAAGGGGAAAAGATGTCTAAGTCGGTCGGGAACGTTGTAGATCCCTATCAAGTAGTGGAAGAGTTTGGAGCCGATGTGTTCAGGTATTTCCTCCTAAGAGAAATTCCATTTGGACAGGACGGAGACTTTTCTAAGAACGCGATTATTGCAAGGGTTAATGGTGAGCTCGCAAACGGGCTTGGAAACCTGGTTAGCAGGACTCTTGGAATGATAGAGAAATATTTTGATGCTGTGGTTCCAGAGCCGGGCGGTCTTGAGGTGGAGGACGAAAGTGTTAGGGATAAAGCTTTATCCACTATTGAGCTTGTAGAGAACGAGATGAACGAAATCGCTTTTCACAAGGCGCTGGTTTCACTTTGGGACTTTATAGGCGATGTTAATAAGTACGTTGATGAATCAGCTCCGTGGACACTGGCTAAAGAGAAAAATGAAGAAAGATTGGGTACTGTTCTCTGGACAATAGTTCAAGCAATCGGGGTGGTTACAATCTTAATTTATCCGTTTATGCCTGAATCTGCTGAGAAGATCTGGGAGAGATTAGGGTGCCCTCAACCAATAAATTCCAAGCTCCTCTCAGATGCAAAAGAGTGGGGAATCGTAAAACCCGGACAGACCGTGAAAAAAGGCCAAAGCCTCTTCCCACGTTTTGAAAAATAGGTCACTTGAATTCTTATTTTCTTATAATGTAGTAATAGTTTATTGGATCGTGCGGCTGCTCTTTAATCTCAACTTGTGTAAATCCCGCATTCTTAACCATATCAGTTGCTAATTCCTTTCCCCACATTGCCCCTAAACCCTTTCCGTTCTGCGACAGTGATACGGTCATACAGTGCATACATGAAGTTGTATAGAGAAGTGGGGCAAGGGGGTGATCCATATTGTTGTGCACGTGACTTGAACCTGCTATATCCTGCATTAAATAAACACCGTCATCTTTAAGTGCTCTATTTATGTTAGATAGAACTCTGTCCGGGTCTGCCTGGTCATGAATAGCATCAAAGGTCGTAATCAGGTCATATTTTTGGACATCATCAAATTCAGCAACATCTTTAGCGATTAGTGTTACATTAGTTAAACCATACTGAGCTGCATGAGCAGTACCCCTGTCTATTGCTTCTTCAGAAATGTCATATCCAGTAAACCTGGTGTTTGGGAATTCCCTGGCCATATGCACTAACGCAAATCCACTCCCGCAGCCAACGTCCAGAACATTGATCCCCTCTTCAAGTCTTTCTTTGATACCTTCTATTAGTGGAAGTGTCTGATCCAGAAGAGGAACGATCACTGTCTGATAGCTTTCATCGGACATAACCTCGTGGAAACGCTTAAAAGCTTCATAAGGTACGCCGCCGCCATTCTTAAAGCATTCCACAATCTTATCCTCGACAGAACCTAGTAACGATATCCACTGTGTCGTTACCGCAATGTTGTTAGGTACAGCTTTTCGCGTAAGCCAGACCGCATGTTCCTCTGGAAGAGAATAAGATTTCTTCTCATGATAGTGATCAATAATGCCTCCAGTTACCATAGCTCCAAGCCATTCCCTGACATAACGCTCGTTTAGGCCCGCAGCCTTTGCGATCTCCTCGCTTGTCGAAGCTGGCAGCTCGCTCATTACATCAAATAACCCTGTCCGGTAGCCGATTGAGATCATTAAATTAAGAGCGCCATGATTTAATATAGTCATCATTCTCTCGGCAAACTGCTCAGATTTTACTTCATCAATTAAATTATTACCCATAATAATTTTCCTCTCCTACGCTAATATGGTAGCGGATGTTTTAAGTTTAATCTCACTAAATAGTTTTACCAATATAATTTGAACACTGACTATAAAATTCGTATTAATCTCATAATATTTTTGATTCTAACAAGTATTTTATATTCTGTAATAGAATATTTTAGCTATGCTGTGTAGAATTAACTTTGTTAATTTAAGAAGGGCTTTGGAGGTATATATCTATGAACGAGAAATGCTGTATCAATGTATTTGATGACGGACCGCTAGGCGTAGAAAGACTTGAGATATTAACCAACTCTAATGGCGATGAATTGGAAGTGAATAGGGAAATGGCACTTTGCAGGTGTGGCGCTTCTTAGAATAAGCCTTATTGTGACGGCTCTCATAAGAAAATCAATTTTTCAGACGAGTAATAATCATAAGTAAAAATTAGGAGAATCAATTATGGCACTAACACCTTCAACTATGCTTCCTTTGGGTACAAGAGCTCCAGAATTCAAGCTTTTGAACGCAATTGATGAACGGGAATATCATCTGAACGACCTAATTTCTGATAAGGCAACAGTGATTATGTTCATATGCAATCACTGCCCATATGTTAAACATGTGCAAGAGGGGCTAGTTGATCTTGCAAACGATTAT
>SMWY01000122.1 GCA_004356555.1 Candidatus Dadabacteria bacterium | reverse complement strand
TAACACCGGAATCTGCTATCTGCTTTGCGAGGTCTTTATATCCTTGTAGTGGGTCTGGGGCAGTTAACACAGCATTCCCAAGATTATTAGCATCGTTATGGTCAAAGTTGGTAACTGCCATGGTGTCATTGGGATTTCTCCTTCCTCCCATCGTGAAATCTCCTGTGGCTACAAGAATAAGATCACCCTCAAGCACACCTTCTTCGTTAACTGATCCCTGCCTGTGGATAGGCGTTGTGAACATAAAGTTCTGCCCAAACTCTTTAAGTGCTTCCCCTATTGTGAAAACTTTTCTAACAGATGCTATGAAAATTTTGTCGTTCGAGCGCTGGTTATAGATTACTTCACCTGTTTCCAAATCTACGACCCTGAGAGCCCAGAATCCTCCATCGTATAATGCCTTATTAAAAATTGCTCTGATATCTTGAGGAATGGGCTGGCCGTTTGATCCGTTTTTGTTACAGCCGCCTATCGATAGAATAGAAATTAAAGATACAAATACAAAAAGTATAAGAAGGTTTCTAGTCCTTTTCATCTCCGTTTCTCCTTTCTATATTGAATATTCTTGGTTTTCTGCGCCTAATATAATTATAACCAATTATTTTAGATGGAGATAAAGAAGGCTAGGCAAAAATATAACTAGAGCGTTATATAACTATAGGGAATTTTTACTTTGCCCGGCTCAAAGTAGATGTACTGGCACCTTCCATTGCTTTGCCGTCTTGATACGGAGTCCATGTCTGGGTCATATTATTTTCATCTATAAACGTAAAAACCGCAGAGTGCATATGCATATCTTTAGAGGAATCCATATTTGTGCCGCCTATCAAATCGAACTCAAGTGTATTTTGATCTGATTTTTTGAGACCCAGGACAGGCTGGTTTTTCAACATGCAGAAATGCATCATAACTAATTTCCCGTCTTCTTCGTAATAGACTGAGACCATTTCCATGGGCGTCCCGGGGAAAATGGTTTCCACAACCGCACTACCCCCAGCTGTGGTTCTATACTCCACTGTAACAGGGGTTTCCTGACCTTGCATCATGCCAGTTCCTGTCCAAGTGCCTGAAAGAGATTTCATCTTCTCAAGCTCCGCCGAGCCGGTATAGGGCTTCATATATTCCATACTTTGCTCTTTGTTCTCATCAGCACCAACAAAATCAAATGCGACTAATATTAAACATATTCCTAAAACCGCTAGCATTAAAACCCTATTCATTTTAAACCTCCTAAAACTTTAGTGTATTTACAAAAACCTTATGCTCTTAACTAGCAACAACAGTTCCAAGCCTGCTTAAACAGCCGCCCCAACCCTTTCTGTGGTTTTCAGTCATTTCTCCAGCAGGTAACAGGTCATGGGATATTGTAACTTCAGTACCTGACTCCATCTCACTAAAAGTAACAGTAACTACAGTATTTTGAACGAAGTCAGAGTTCCAGGTAAAAACAAGTTTTTCCGGAGGAATTATCTCTTTATATTCGCCGACATGGGTATATATATCTCCATTACTCGCATACATTTTCAGTGTATAAGTACCTCCTACGTGAAACTCGTTTGCTACATCAACCGACATATCGTCTTCAGGATAAAACCATTTACTCATGATTTCAGGATTGGTAAATGCTTCAAATAGCTCTTCCCTACTCGCGTTTATAAGCTTTTTAACCACTACGGTATTATCACTCATAATTTATTAGTCCTCTTTTATTTTTTCTTTTCAAAATATTCATCTAGGGCATCGAGCCTTCTTTCCCAAAACGCCCTATACTGCTCTAGTAATTCAGAAATTTTGCTCAAATGTTGATAGTTAAATTTGCAGTATTTTGTCCTGCCCTGCTTTGTCTGAACAACAAGTCCTGATCTGACCAATACATGTATATGCTTTGATACTCCCTGAAGAGTCATATCATATTTTTTTGCAAGCTCGTTTACAGTTAAATCTTTTTTAGTAAGCTCGAGAACAATGTTCCTGCGCGTTGTATTTGATAAAGCATAAAAAACTCTATCTATAAATCCCGAATTTTCATCAACCATGTAGTTGATAATAACTCAAATAAAAATCATTGTCAACCGTTTAGTTTAATATATTGCATATAACACTTTTATTCTGTTTTGGTATTGGATTCATCCCTGTTAATGATAATATAATCGCAGATATGAGACTAATCATTCTTCTTATAGCGGCTCTTCCATTGGCAATTATTCAATACAGCGACGAGACATTGGCCAGTGAGCTTGGTATTTCAGAATCAATCGGTTCTTACACGTCAGGTTGCATAAGGAACTCTGCTACGCTGAGCATAGATGGGGACGGTTATCAAGTAATAAGACTCGGCAGAGGGCGTTATTATGGTAACCCCGAAACAATCACCTATATAGAATCGCTAAGCAAAAAAGTAAAGAAAGAGCTTAACGGCACCCTTTTAATAGCTGATATATCACAACAAACCGGTGGCCCTATACTTGATGACCACAGTAGCCACCAAATAGGTCTGGATGCTGATATTTTGTTTTGGCAGCATCCGATTGCAAGAAACCGTACTCTCACAATAACAGAAAGAGAACATATCCATCCCCAATCAGTTCTTACATTTGACGAAATGAGAATAGATGAATTCAAATGGAGCCCTATTCACGGTGAGATTATAAAACTAGCGGCTTCAGATACACGAGTAGATCGAATTTTTATTAATCCTGTGATCAAAAGAAGACTATGCAGAGTCTATCCCGGAGAGTTATGGTTAGGCAAGACACGTCCATGGTATGGGCATGATGGTCACTTTCATGTTCGACTACGATGCCCTGAGGAAAACTCATTATGTGAATCTCAAAAACCAATAGAGATATCAGGAGATGGATGCGGAGGTGATCTGGATTCGTGGTTTAGAGCAGACGGAAGTATTAAGAGGAAAAGAAAAAGTGTGCCGAGTACTCAGAAGAGACTTCCGAAAGAATGCAAACCCATAATGTATCCGTTGGGAGAATATTGATAGCTTCTTACTCTGGAACTTGTAACAAGTGTAGTAAATCAAGTAAATTAATTATTGATGAGTACAATCGCCCAACCCGCTAAATACTGGATTAAAAACCCGAAATTCGATTTATTCTATTTGAGCTTCGGTTGGATAATTCTATTCCTAGCGTTTGTGGTCTTTAATAAACATTACGGGGCGCTAATTATCGCTGTTTTAGTTACCAGTTTTATCCACAGACACTACACTTTTGCCCTTGTGTATGGTCAAAAAGAAGAATTTACAAAACGAAAGTGGAGTTATATTCTATTGCCAGTTGCGTTTTTATTGATAACAGCACTTTCTCTTCTTCTTGGTTTTTTCACAATATTACTGGCTATATCAGTCGTCTGGACCATGTACCACACCATAGCCCAGAAGTACGGTTTTACAAGAATATATTCCAGAAAGGCCGGTTACGGCAAAGCTTGGTTAGACAAAGGAATTATTTATTCGTGGTTTGTATATCTGTTTTTAGCCCTTGGCGAAAAGAATAAGGACCTTTTAGCTCAATATCCGGTCGGACAATCTCTCTTAACCCCATTAGGAGATTACTTTCATATATTCACTTTACTTTCATATTTTGCACTAGCTGTGGCAATTTTATTTACCATTGCTTATATAATCGAAGAGCTAAAAAACTGGGATAAAATTAGTATTCCAAAGAATTTATTTGTATTTTCCGTACTTATTTTATATTCAATTTTTTTCTATTCGCTAATTGTAGGATTTGTGGTATTTGGTTTTTCACATGCAATTGAATATATAGCTTTTGTGAACGTATTCGTTAATTCTAAATACAAAAAGAAAGCCCAAACTACAAACCTTTTTTCAAAGATTTCAAGAAAGCAATGGGCTTACAGTGGAATATTCACACTATTTCTTGCAGGAATTAGTTTTGCAGGTGTAAATATAAATGAGCCTGCGCTTGGAATTTATATAACAGGATCTTCATTCTTGCATTTTATTTATGACGGCTGGATATGGAAAGTGAGTAAACCCGAAGTTGGCCAGCCTCTGGGTATAAAATATGCTCCAACGACAAATTGAAATATTTGAATCTAATAGGCAAGAATTGTTGATTGAACGTTCAAGATAAGATATATTGTAGGTAATCATGGGTAGACCATACGAATTTGACAGAGAGGAAACACTTTCAAAAGCTATGGACCTCTTTTGGGAAAAGGGATACAAGGCAACCAGTATCCAGGACCTGGTCGATAAGATGGGTATAAAAAGGGGTAGTATTTATAATACGTTTGGAGACAAACACGCACTATTTATTGCGGCGGTTGAATATTATGCTGAGGAGGTCACATCTAAAACGATTGAAGTACTCGAATCCCCGGGTTCACCGCTAGAGAACATTAAATTATTTTTTGAATCTATTGTAAACACACCACCGGACAGAAAAACAAGAGGATGTTTAATTAGTAATACCGTAGTAGAACTTGCTCCCCATGATGAAAAGGTTACGGAAACAGTAAGGTTTATACTGGACAGAATACAAACTGCATTTCTTAACTGTTTGAATAAAGCAGTTGAAAAGGAAGAATTGCCAAAGGATACGGATACACAAGTACTTTCACATTTTCTCGCGACCAGCACACATGGAATAATTGTTACAGGAAAATCAGCAGTGGATAGCAAGCAAATGAAAGATGTAGTAAATGTAATTTTATCTACTTTACATTAAAAAAAAATTTGACTAGTTGTTGAACGGTCATTCAAATAAAACATTTATAAGGAGGCATTAAGCTATGGCTAGAATTGCATATGTAGAAAAGGAGAACGCTCCTGATAACGTAAAAGCTGTTTATGAACAGCTTGAGAAAACATTTGGAATAGTACCAAATGTATTAAAAGGAATGGCAAACAGCACTGAGTTGTTTATGGGTTTTATGCCATTCTTAGGCGCAGCATTGGGTCCAAGTAAAGTAGATAATGCTACTAAAGAGCTAGCTATTCTTACCACTAGCAAGCTCAATGGTTGTAACTACTGTACCACTCACCATACTGCAGCCGGGAAAAAAGCCGGCCTCACGGATGAAAAGCTCGCGGCTACGCCCGATGAAACCAGCCCTGCTTTTGATGATAGGGAAAAAGCCGTTGTGAGATTCTCAAAAGAACTGGCACAGAATGTGGCAGCTAGCCAGGAGTCGTTGGACGAACTCAGAAAATATTTTGACGATGCTCAGATTGCCGAGCTAAATATGGTAAATGGTGTATTTCACGTATTAACTAGGTTCGCTGATACGTTTAAAGTAGAACTTGAGAGATAAGATGTATACAATAGTTATTATTAGATAAATTTGGAAGGCTTGGTTTGAACTAATGATTATTATCTTCCAACCCAACTTATATTCAAACCAAGCCTTATTTTGATTTGAACAAAATAATTTATTCGCTTTCAGTCTTGCAAATTTCAAGAGTAGTGCTTAATTTGCCTATAGCATAAGCATCATCAGTCTTAGTTTCAGTAATGTTTTGCATTAGATTAATGAATTCTTCTTTCGAAAACTCCTCAGAAAGTTTCTTCGCTGCACATTTACATTCCGTATCACATATCTGAGAATCAGGGGTTTCCAAAACACACTCTCTTATACAGTAGGCTGTAAGCTTTTCAATGGGGTCATTTGAATCACCCTGCAGACTGCAAGAAAAAGACAAGACTAACACCATTAAACCTAGCATACATGATAAATTGTTATTAACTAAGCATGGCAAAATATTAGTCAAGATTGATAACCTCTAATTTCTTACGATACTGTGACTTTCCGAGTTTTAATTTATTATTTTCTAATTCAATTGTTCCTACGTCCCTATCGCCTCTGACGATTTGCCCGATACACTTCATTATCAGCCTTTCTTCAATTTTTAATTTTCCCTGCTCATCAAAAAACCTGTAGTTCTCCAAACCAAATCTTGTCAGGAAAATTGTCATTGCTACCATGGTCCCGCCACTACTTGATCTGGTATCCAGTATATGAAGTCCACCGGAAGCTTTACCTATATACTTATATCCAAAATAATACCTTTCCCCAGAATCTTCATATTCATATCCCACATACCCATCGTCTGAAACTTTATAGTCCATAAAATATTCATTGCTTGAAACACAAGCTGCAACATCAACAGCTCTAACAATTGGTGGACCCGAATCTGCTAAATTTACATTAAATTGCTCGACACACCCTGGATGAATCGGTTTGCCGTTATAAGTGAAGCTCTTATTAGCCTCTTTTAATCTAGATTTATTAGTTTGAGTTTCATCTAATTTAGCAACCACAGTAATGGAAACTTTATCATAACAAACGGCCTGCAATGAAAAAGAAGCCAGGATTAATAATGTCCATATTATCTTCATAGTACTCTCCTCCTTCTTAATAATAGTCTATTACAAACTTACCTCACAGGTTTAAGCACTACAATCGGAATATATTGTGCTAATAATGCTGCACTTTCCTCTGAAATATCTAAATCCTTACTCACAATTAACCTTCCGGCTAATATTCGAAAGGCTGTTGGGTTTCTTACCGCATAATCCAATAAAATATCAGAAGCTCGATTAGTACTGACCCTCATTGCAACAGCATCAAACACGTTATTACTTGCCTGGACTCTTACTTCAGGTGTTTTCTCTATATTAAGGAACCAATTGGCTTTCTCGCCCCACCCTGATCCAATATAGTATATTCCAGATTCCGGCTCACTTTTGATCACTTCAAGTACCACTCGTTTAAGTATTCCACTATTACGACCAATATGAGTTAACATTAAAAAGCGACCTCCCAGTATACGGCCAAGCCCCACTTGGTAAAGCAGAATCGGGACTCGCATCAGAAGCCTGAATATTCCTTTGGGGAGATTGGTATCTCTAAGGGGCTTGTGCATAACGGTTTATGTAAATACAATTTAGTCTTTAAATCTAATCATAAACCCATCCGTATAAAACGTAAAGAAAAATGATTCTTGATTTAGCCATAATACTCACATACTTCGTCGTAATAATGATCATAGGTATATGGAGCAGAGCAAAATCAGACGTCGGAGTAGAAGAATATTTTCTCAGCTCGAGATCTCTTAAATGGCCCTATATCGCAGTTTCCACTATTGCAACTAACGTGCAGGCTAATCACTTTATAGCAATGGCCGGCTCAGCATATATCTTTGGACTCGCTCAGGCTAACCTTGAGATAAATGCTATATTCGGAATACTGATCGCCGCATTTGTTTTCGTACCCATCTATCTCAGGATGAAGGTAATCACAATTACACAGTTTTTTGAAGCTCGGCTTGGAGCTAAAGTTGCCTTGGTTTATTCGTTATTCATGATCATTTTGTATTCGTTCTTGTATCTTGGTACAGCTCTCTTTTGGGCAGCTTATGCCGCAAACGGAGTTTTTGGGGAGTTATTTAATTCTACGAGCCTGAGCGTTCCAGCAAGACTAGGAATTCTAATAGTTTTCACAGGCGCGTTTTCAGCTGTCTATACATACATGGGCGGTTTAAGAGCTGTGGTGAGAACAGATGTTGTGCAGTTTTGCCTATTAGTCTTAGGTGGTTTTGTTATTCTATTTGTAGCAATTCATCATCTGGGCGGCTGGTCTGAGCTATGGAACACGACAGGTGATTTAATGCACTTACACCTCCCTAGTGATCACGACACGCTGCCCTGGATCGGGATTTTTGGGATGCTGCTATTGAACTTAAACTACTGGGGAGCAAATCAGGTAATTCTTCAAAGAGCCCTTGCAGCAAAGGATTTAAAACAAGCGCAAATTGGGCTTCTGGTTGGAGGGGTATTAAAATACGTGATGGCGCTCATAATAATTGTCCCCGGAATCGCACTGGCTGGCATTTTAAAAGACAACCCGCTTCAAGACCCGGATCTCACATATCTGACACTTGTAAACAACTTTCTTCCAGCCGGAGTTAGCGGACTGATTCTGACCGGCCTATTTGCATCTCTAATGAGCACTCTAGACTCAATTTACAACTCTGTATCAACACTCTGGTCAATCGACATATACAAAAGATATCTAAATCCATCCGCATCCGAATCCCAAATTGTGCGCATGGGCAGGTATTCGATAATGGTATCCTTTATAACCGGGGCGCTTTTCGCATTTATTGTTATTTATGTAAAATTCGGGAACCCCGAATTCCCCCTTACTCACTGGTTTAACTCTATGTCCTATTATATTAAAATCGGATTTGTAATAATCATAATGTCAGCGATGTTCTTATATTCACCGCCGAGAAGGTTGGTTCTCTTCACTATGTTATTCAGCATTATTATTACATATGCATTTCAAACTCTACTGCCGGAACTCAACTACTTTGTCAGAACCTCTTGGGTGATTGTATTAGGTTTCGTTATAATAGCTATACCTACTATTATTAAAAATGGATTCAGATTGCCTGAAGGCCGATTTTTTGAAGTCTCACACAGGAGTGTATTACATTTCGGAATAATATTAGCTCTTTCCTTAATCGGTGCTCATATTATATTTCATTGATTATAAAAATAAGTCTAATAAATTCTATGGAATTTGGCGAGTTGAAATAATAAGATCCTCAGCCGGCGCTCGCAGATATTCGGGAATAGTGTTTGATATTAGATATCAATTCTGAACGTGAGAGAGCTAGGTACCTGGTTTCACAAAATAGATCAATTAAGCTTAAGAAAGGCAGTTTTGGTGTCGCGCAGATATAAACCGGCTTCCACTCTGGATCAAATTTATTCTTAAAATTAAAGAGACCTCTATAGTTATATGCAAATCTTAATATATGCCCGGCTTTAAACAAGAAAGATTCATGCAGAGATCGCTTAACAGTACATCTTAGATTATTTTCTTCCATTGCTTCGGGTGATACAAAGGGAACCTCGCCAAGGCTGAAATGCTTAAAACCTTCGTCCCTTAAGATATTCATAACAGAAACAAATAATGATTCCATGACACCGGCAGGGGCATTCTTTTCGCGCAGGATCATCTCAGTATGAGAATAATGCTTCCCTAAAACTGAAACTGTAATAACCCCCAGCCACTTGTCTTCTGGAGTGCTGAACACAAAACATCTGCAATGGGAATCAAAAGTATTATTGAACAAGTATTGTAATTTGGGTTTAGTTCCATACGAGGTATGGGTAATAAATTGAGATACCCTTTGTCGATTAATTTGAGAGAATGGAATCTCTTTTACCGCACCCCATCTATCACCTCTTTTTACGAGGTTGGTTAGTGTTTGTGATAGCTTCTTTGAATTTTCTAGATCGATGATCCCTTGGGCCCCTGTTCTAATTAAATCGCAACCTTTTTCGTTTAGATAAGTGGCTAATTCACTGCTGCATCCACGTAATAAAAATCCGTCTGGGAAGTTTGATTCGAGCTTATTACACAAATCTTCCATGGTGTAATTGGAGGGAATCTCAGCGGTATAAACCCACGAGAGTCCCGATAACGGCAGCTTAACCCAATGGAATTTAGGACATTCTATTTCTTTATGGGACCAGCTTAGAGGAATATTTCCTTTCAAAGTTTGACCAACCAGTAATATTTTGGTGAAAATCATACATCAACTAATACCACTTGCAAATTTCATTCGTCAGCTTGGGAATATTCTCTAGATTCTATATAATGTATTTACTATTGCTTTTTTAAGGAGGGAAAATTGAATACTAAAACTATATCCTTATCGTTAACTATATTTATATTTGGATTACTTCTTCTATCATGCGACCCAAAAGAGGAGATCAATACCGAGAGAACCTACGATAACCCCTTTGAATATTGCAAATCTGTGGGAACTATTGATACCCCCGGTTCTGAATACACAGGACCAAAGGTTCCAGAGATAATTGCGGAGAAGCTGAGACAAGAATTCGGTGCTCCCGAATCAGCACCTCTTGATGTATTTATTAACGGCACATTCTGGCGCTGTATGAACGGGAATGTTTATGCATGTAATGTTGGGGCCAATCTACCATGCCAGGAAAGAGGAGATTATAGTAAAGAACCTAACCAGGGAATGCTTAACTACTGTCAGGAAAATCCGGGTTCGAGTTTTATACCCATGTATGCTTCCGGGCGCGCTACAGTTTATGAGTGGAAATGTGACGGCTCAACTCCTGAGATCATAAAACAGATTGCAGAGACAGACGAGGCCGGTTACATAAAAAATATCTGGTACGAAATCACGCTTTAATAGAATTAACTTTAATTAAGATAATCGATAAAAGGATCTTATTTACGTCTTAGTACTTTTTTTACAGCTTTGATTATTCCTTTTGAATCAAGACCGAATTTGTGCATCAGCTCATTTGGCTCGCCAGACTCGCCGAATCTGTCCATCATAGCCACATATTCCATCGGTACAGGACTATTCTTAGCAACAACCTCTGCTACCGCATTACCTAACCCACCGTGGACCTGATGTTCTTCCGCAGTAACAATTGCCCCCGTTTCTTTGGCAGCTTTAATAATAGATTTCTCGTCAATTGGCTTAACTGTATGGCAATTTATTACTCTTAAATCTATTCCATCACCGCTTAGCTTCTCCGCGGCAACCAGTGCTTCATAAACCAGAGACCCGCATGCAATGACTGTTACATCCTGCCCATCCCTGTATGTATCTGCTCTTCCGATTTGAAACGGGGTTTTCTCTGTCGTAATTACCGGAATCTTTTCCCTACCAAAACGCATGTAAACTGGGCTTTCAATACCTGCAATGGCAATCGCAGCCTTTTTTGTCTCCCAATAATCACATGGGACAATAACCTTTAGATTAGGAAGACACCTGGTAATGGCTATATCTTCCATAGCTTGATGAGTGGCACCGTCAGGTCCGACTGAGATCCCTGCATGAGCACCCATAATTTTAACATTTGCCATGCTGTAGCAGATGCTGATGCGAATCTGATCCCAGTTCCTTCCGGGATTAAATGTCGCGTAGGAGGATATATATGGAATCTTCCCGGAAAATGCCATACCTGCGGCAATGCCGGCCATATTTTGCTCGGCTATACCTATCTCGATAAACCTTTCGGGGAATGTCTCTTTAAATTTTGCGTTACGTGTAGATTCTGTGAGATCACAACACAATACAACAACGTTCTCGTCAGCGTAGCCGGCCTGAACCACACCTTCTCCATAGCCGTTCCTCGCAGGAACCTGGTCAGGGCTGTCAAAAATATTTCCAGCTAAATGAAATTTTTTGTTTAGACTATTACTCATGCTCACCGGTTATCTTACCGCCTAAGGATCTTAATTGCTCAAGCTCTGATATTGCTTTATCAGCTTCTTCCTTATTTGGCGGCTTACCATGCCACTCGGGTTTAAATTCCATAAAGTCCACACCTTTGCCAGGAATTGTGTGTGCTAAAAGAACTTTAGGCTTTTCAAAAATTGTCTCTTCAAATGCTTCGATTAATCTCCTTATATTATGACCATCTACTTCAATAACGTGGAATCCAAAAGACGTGAGCTTGTCATGTAGAGGCTCAAGCGGCATCACATCCTCTGTAAAACCGTCAATCTGTATATTATTTCTATCTACTATAAGTGTGAAGTTATGAAGGCGGTTTTTGCTTATAAACATCAAGGCTTCCCAGACTTGCCCCTCATTCATCTCTCCGTCCCCAACCATGCAGAATACTCTGGAGCGCCTTGCGTCAATCTTTGCAGCCATTGCCATTCCTGCTGCAATGGATAATCCCTGGGCTAAAGGCCCGCCTGAAGCCTCTAAACCCGGCAGCGCTCCTTTATGCGGATGACCCTGGAGCCTTGATCCAAGTTTCCTTAGAGTCATTATCTCCTTTTTGGGATAGTAGCCTGCCTCAGCAAGTGTAGCGTACAGAACAGGGCAGATATGGGCATTACTTAATACAAACCTATCCCTTTCTTCCCAGTCTAGGTTTTTAGGGTCATGCTTCATTACATGAAAATAGAGGGTTGAGAAAATATCCGCCGTACCAAGTGAACCGGCTGAGTGACCTGAGCCCGCTTTCTCAAGCATAATAATAATGTCCTCACGAATGTGAGTCGCCATATCTTCGAGATATTCTATTTGAGCATCTGTGACCGCCAATATTCATTACCTCGCGAAATACTTACTGCACTCCTAATATAATCAAAACTGCTTTAGAATTCCATACTTAGAAAAAGGTGCACTAAAATCCATAATAAAAGAAAAATGGGAAACTTATACTCTAAAAACTAGACTGGCGATGACCTCGTTGAGGAAAGTTTAAACTGAGAATAGTTAGATCTTTTATGGAAAGAATTATTCCAACTCACTAGCACAGTTAAAACAGCGGTTGGTATAAGGCAGGGCTTCAAGGCGTTCTACTCTGATCTGTCCATCACATACATCACAAACGCCGTATTCATTCTTCTCTACTCGGGATAGAGCTTTATATATCTGATTTAATTCTATACGAAGACTTTCATCCAGCTTCTCAACAACTTCCTCGTTCTCACGCTCCTGCGCCTGTTCACTCCAGTCCTTTGCGTGAGTTTTTCTGAGTGAGTCTTCAACTCTATCAAGACGTTCTTCAAGCTCTTGCTTTTTCAAGTTTAGTTTTTTAACAATTTCTTCATGGTCACTCATAATAATCTCCCGAGGATTATGTAAGACTCACAACACAAGATTAACATATTTCGACTATCATATAGAATATTGAGCAAACTCAAAAAAAAATGCCGGAATCAATACTGCGATCTCAAAAATGAGGCAATAATATTGAATCCGGCTTAAATTGTTAAATTTCTTATTTTAATATTGCGTCTTTACTAAAGTACTTCTAAGATTGTCTGTTTGAATATTGGGTTTAGCTTGTCCATATCAGTATCTCTAATCATCCAGCAATCAACCGTTCCCGTATCTCTTGTGAGAACGAGGTTAAATCCGTTTTCCTTGCCCCAAAACATCTGCTCCTGAAGGCATGTGTAGTCCTGCTTCTCAGTATCATCGAGATCTCCAACAGCTTTGTTTAGAGTGGTTCTCTTAAGCTCTCCGATGTATATGTGACGTGAGTTTTTAGCTCTATATTTATCTAAATTTTCTGTGTTAAGCATGATTTTTAAATTCTCCCCTTTGGTGTTCAAAACCCATCTTTTTACTTCACCGATATAATAAACACAAATTTTCCCATTTCAAGAGGTTCTCTTCTAAATACTAGAAAATTCACCCAGTTTTCAGACGGAATTAACGGAAAATTAACCCGGTAGCACTAGTAATGTTATAACCCACTAACACGGCTTACTTTTTTTACAGGACTGGACGCAGTTATCG
>SMWY01000121.1 GCA_004356555.1 Candidatus Dadabacteria bacterium | reverse complement strand
AGCTGCAAATGCCCCTCTCATAGATCTCACGCTGTTTAGAGGAAATAGTTCAGGGAAATTAAAATCTGCTCCATAATACCTTGCAGATTCCTCAAAATCCCGCTTTAAATATCTGAATTTGTTGTCAATCTGTACTGCAGGTATTGAACCTATTTCGTTAAAAACGCCGCCTAATAAAAATGGTTTCCACTCTAGATCCGCTCCGTTATCTTCACAAATTGCTTCAATCCTGGTCGAAGCAATATATGTGTATGGACTGCTAAAGTCATAGTAAAATTCAACTTTCTTACCCATTTAAGTCTCCATTAGCATAATATTCAGTAGGGATTATAAGAAGTATGTGTGCTAATATCAAGGAATATGCCCTAATCTCAATAATATATATTACAAATTGACCCTCTCCCCCCCTATGCTAAACTCAGATATAACTTTACTAACTCAATTTAATTATGAAAAGCCTCTATAATTTCGACGGTCTAAAGGTCACGTCTTTTGAAAGCCGTAGAGCAAAAGAAATTGAAAAACTGATACGCTATCACGGCGGCGTCCCGCGCATTGCCCCATCTATGAGGGAAATCCCACTATCTCAATCAACAGACGCTCTAAAATTCGCTAAAAACTTAATAGGTGAGAAATTTGATATAGTCATTCTCATGACCGGTGTGGGTACCCGCGCTCTATTAAAAGCTGTAACAACTAAATATCCGGAAAAAGAGTTTATAAAAGCACTTAAGAAAACCACAATAGTCGTGCGCGGTCCAAAACCCGTAGCAGCTCTACGTGAGATGAGGCTCAAACCCAATATAATAGTGCCGGAGCCCAATACATGGCGGGACGTGTTAACCACACTAGATAGCGAGCTCCAATTAAAAGGCAAAAGGATTGCAATACAGGAATACGGTATCTCCAATAAAGAGTTTATTATTAGCTTGAGAAAGAAAGGAGCAAAAGTCACACCTGTGCCGATTTATAAATGGGCTCTTCCCGAAGACCTAGAGCCATTACATAATGCAATAAAATCAATAAAAGATTCTAAAGAAGATATATCCATATTCACAAGCTCTCAGCAGATATATCATTTATTTGAAGTAGCCTCTCAAGATGGATCGCAGGATGAATTAAAAGAAGGATTTAAAAAAATAGTAATAGCATCAATTGGACCTACTACATCAGAAACTTTAAATAGGTTTGGATTATCTCCTGACTACGAGCCAGACAGCCCCAAGATGGGCAACCTGATACGAGAGGTAGCGAGACTCGGGAAAGAGCTAGTCCGTAAAAAGCGCACTGCATATAAGAATGGTGTTAATACGAATAACTGGCGACAGATGGATATGGTCTGGAGCAAAGGCTCACAGAAAAAAAGAAAGGAAACAACTAAAAACTCGGTATTTATGAAAGCCTGTCGTCTTGAGGAAACTGATTACACGCCTATATGGCTTATGCGTCAAGCAGGAAGATACATGAGGGAATATAGGGAGATAAGATCAAAAATATCCTTCCTTGAGTTATGTAAAACCCCTGAGCTTGCAGCCGAAGTAACACTTAGCGCAGTAGACCGCTTAGGAGTAGATGCGGCAATTATATTTGCCGACATACTGCTCATAGTTGAACCGCTAGGGGTAGGACTTGAATTTTCCAAAGGAGAGGGACCCAGAATTAAAAGACCTGTCCGTTCGGGTAAGGCGGTAGATCGTATAAATGATTTTGATCCAGAGTCCCTACAATACGTTTATGATGCACTAAAAATAACCAGAAGAGCGCTTGATCCTAAAAAAGCCTTAATCGGTTTTGCAGGTGCTCCTTTCACTGTAGCTTCTTACATGATCGAAGGCGGCGGATCGAGGACCTATGAAAACACCAAGGGTTTAATGTATAAAGACCCCGGGGCCTGGCACACGATGATGGAGAAACTGTCCACTGCCACTGCTTCTTACTTAAACAACCAAATCAAAGCCGGTGCAGACGCTGTGCAGTTATTTGATAGCTGGGTAGGCTGCCTTTCGAGGGATGACTATAAGGAATTTGTATTACCTCATATGAAAAAACTAATATCTGAAATTCACAAAGATACCCCTGTAATTCATTTTGGTACCGGTACCGGGGCATTATTAGACCTGATTAAAGAATCCGGGAGCCAAGTCATAGGGCTTGATTGGAGGGTCGATTTAGCCAAAGCATGGCGACAAATAGGGTACGACAAAGCGGTTCAGGGAAATCTGGACCCTGTTTTACTTTTCTCAACCCCCTCAGAAATCCGCAGGCGCACTAAAAAGATAATGGATAAAGCCAAAGGAAGACCAGGGTTCATATTCAACCTGGGTCACGGGATATTGCCCAAGACACCCGTAGATAATGTACTAGCGCTTATAGATTTTGTTCATGAATACTCGACTAAGAAATAATCTAGTATATGAAACGGCACAGTAGGAGAATTAAATGCCCGAGAAGTTTGACGCTATACTCATGATAGGATACGGAGCGCCTGAGAGAATTGAGGACATACGTCCTTTTCTCCAAAATGTAGCAAAGGGTCGACCTATTCCACCAGAAAGACTTAAAGAGGTTGCTCACCACTATGAGCTGTTCGCGGGCAAGTCTCCGCTTAATGAATACACATACAAGCAGGCTAGCGGATTGCAAAACAAATTGGCGGAAAACGGGTATGAGATCCCTGTATACGTAGGTATGAGGAATTGGCACCCGCTTATACCGGACACCATAAGAGAAATGTCTGAGAAAGGAGTTAAAAAAGCTATAGGGATGATTATGGCTGCTCATCAGTCCGACGCTAGCTGGGAGAGATATCAGAGAGATGTACAGGAGGCGCTTACAGAGTTGGGAATTGAAATGGAATTTAAGTATAGTGCCCCCCTTTTTGACCATCCACTTTTTATAGAGGATTCAGCAGACCGCGTTCTTGATTGCTTGAATGAAATTCCGCCCGAAGAATATTCTCAAACCATGATTCTATTTACAGCTCATAGCATACCCACGCCTATGGCAGAGGCTTCGCCGTATGTAGAACAGTTAATGACTACAGCGCGTTTGATTGCCCAAAGGCTAAATTATGATAATTGGAGATTGGTATATCAAAGCCGAAGCGGCCGACCAACCGACCCCTGGCTTGAGCCCGATGTATGCGATGTGATAGAAGAAATTGCAAAAGAAGGAGTTAAGAACGTAATAGCACAGCCTATAGGATTTATTTGTGATCATATTGAGGTGCTTTTCGATATAGGTATCGAAGCTCAAGAAGTGTCAGATGAAGCTGGGATAAATTTACTCCGTGCTAAAACTGTAAATGACGACCTTAAATTTATTGAGGCAATGGCAGACGTTGTGGAAAAAATGGTGGATTAGGTAGCTTCTATGGCATCTGACTAAAGATGGTGATATTACGATAGCAAGATATGATTGGCCGCTAAGCACTACTAAAACTTGGTTGAATATTCTCTCCCCGTTGGCAAAACCGTTATTTGAATGGAACCCCAAAGTAGTAATGAGCTGGGGCGCTGAGAGTCTGGCCAAGAGACTGGACGTTAAAATATTTGAAGAAAGCTAAAACTAATATTATAATCCCATTCCCAAGATATGAACTGGATACAAAAAGAAATTAACCTATCACCGAAGCCTAGAGGATTTCACCTAGTTACAAGTGAAATTCTCGAACAAGTTCCTGAACTGAGGGAATATTCGATCGGAATAGCTCATATTTTTATATGCCACACGTCCGCCTCTTTAACACTGAATGAAAACGCTGACCCTGATGTTAGGGTGGATTTCGAGAGCCATTTTAATAAATACGTCCCAGAGAAAGCGCCTTATTATGTTCACACAATTGAAGGTCCCGATGATATGCCGGCACATATTAAAGCTTCACTGCTCGGAAGCTCTGTATCTGTACCGATTAAAGACGGCAATTTCAATGTAGGGATATGGCAGGGAATTTATCTTTGTGAGCACCGTAACCACGGCGGATCGCGGAAAATTATAGTAACAATTTCTGGGGAAAAGAGTTCATAATATTCTATTTATAATTTTTTAATTATAGCACCAGACATATATGTTATGGAAATAATGGGTTGGGCGGGATTTGGCCTTAACAAAAAAGGGGAGTTCTGGATAAGGGAGGAGATAAAACGCAAAATCCAATGCATATCGGAATTCTAGCTGATAATAGAGAACAGGTCCGAGATTTCTACAAAGCTGCTATCAAAGCAGGCGGGAAAGACAATGGGCCTCCAGATATCAGAACGATTTATCATTCGAACTATTACAGAGCTTTTGTAATAGGCACTGACGGACATAACGTTGAAGCAGTCTGTCATAAACCTGAGTAATATCACAGTTTCAAATTACTTCTGAATAAATAATATTAAGGTACACTTTTATTCATGGGATATTTCTATATATACACTAAGGCATTCCTAAGTTTTATCTTGATAATGATATTTATTGCACCTTTCTATGCCTGTTCAGAAGAAAAGAGCGGTGAAATAATCAAACTTGGTAATTGGGATCAGGAAAATTTACAGGAAATTATCAGGGCTAAGCCAAGTACTACTGGAGAACAAATAGAATTTTTATCAGAACAATTCCTGGGCACACCATACGTAGCCGGGACCCTTACAGGAGATATAAACACTCCTGAGGTTTTCACAGTGAATCTGGGAGGTATGGACTGTTTTACCTATATTGACTACGTGGAGGCAATGAGATTATCCGCAAATTTAGACGACTTTAATAGCAACCTAAAAGATATAAGATATCAGGACGGTAACGTTACGTTTGAGAACAGAAACCATTTTTTCTCAGACTGGCCTGTTCAGAACAGCAACAATGTAAAGGATGTTACCTATGAAATAGGTGGTAAGAAGGCAATAGAAGTCGAGAAAAATCTTAACCTAAAAAGTGACGGCTCTAAATTCCTTCCCGGTATTCCCGTTGTAGAAAGGAAATTCTACTACATACCTTCATCTGAAATCGATAATGGAATGATAGGAAAACTTCATACCGGGGATTATGTTGGAATATATACCGATATAGAAGGACTTGACCTTACTCATACTGGGATAGTTATAAAGAAAGATGATCAAGTCTTTTTAAGACACGCATCTTCTAGACAGAAAAACAATAAAGTGGTCGATGAGAATCTTATAGAATATATTCAAAATACTCCTGGAATGGTTATATTTAGACCCCAATGACGGATCAGAGACACAAACCAGAAGACCTAGTTCTTGAAGCCACGGATTATTACCATAAAGGCGATTTCAAGCAGGCGATAGAATCTCTTGACAAAGCGATCGATTTAAAACCCGACTTTGCTGAGGCCTGGTATAACAAAGGGATAACTTATTCAGTTATGGGACACGTTCAGGATGAAATCAATTCTTATGATAACGCAATAGAAATTAACCCTGATTATGCTGAGGCATGGAGCAATAAGGCTTCTGCATTGGGGAGAGCCGGGCGGCTTGAAGAGGCACTCCAATGTACAGAAAAAGCAATTGAGTTAAAGCCGCTATTCGCAGTTGCATGGTGCAACAAAGGGGCCTCACTTAGCGGCCTGGAAAGGGAACTCGAAGCCGTAGCAGCTTATGATGAAGCTATTAAAATTCAAGGAACTTACCTAGAGGCATGGTTTAATAAAGCAGTATCTCTTCATAATCTAGATAAACCACTGGGAGCGCTCAAGGCTTATAACAGGGCGCTTGAACTACACCCAAACTATCCGGAAGCTTATTACAACCGGGCTGGTCTCTACGTTAAATTAGAAGATTTAGAAAATGCAAAGTCGGATTTAGAGAAAGCGATAAAGTTAGATTCGTCATTTAGAGAACGGGCACTTGCAGATGAATCGCTTAAGACGTTAATTTCTTGACTCATTTACTATAATCTATAAAATTAAATGACGGTCTTATCATACTGGCAATTAATAATAAGGAGGCAATAAATGGGGCTAAGCGTAAAAGAGTTAACTGATCTTTCAGAACAAACTGCAAAAGCAAGACGCAATTTAGACAACCTATTGGATTTTGTCGATCTAATGAATAATGATGCTAATAAGCTTGAGGGAGATGTAACGCCGGCAGGTGAACATATAAAGAAACTTTCTAACGATATGACCCAATATGTTGAAGAAATAAAGAGTCTGATTGAAACTGAACTCGACAAAATTCCCATCGACCCTGAAGCAACCAAAGACGCCGCAAGCAAACTGCATTTATATCACGGTAATATCCATCAGATAATTTCCATGGCAGGTACTCAAAAGAGTAAACACAAAGAAAATTCATATTGGTGGCGCTACTGGGTTAGCGTACTGGATAATGTTATGCAGTTAGAGATTGAAAATCCAAGTAAGCCGGTAGGTAAAGGCACTAAATTTCTAGAGAAAATAAAATAGTTCTCAAATATTTATTGCCGGCATTATTTCTCTTGAGACAATTCCCGTTACTTTAGAATACTCTAATTCTACCGCATAATAATAACCAAGAAGCATGAAAGAAGAATCTAACTATACCAAATCCGGCTATATTGATATTACAAAAAATCGCACTTTCCGTGAATGGGGTATATCCCTTGTATTATTGATATCACTCACAAGCTATATAGCTATTTTCTGGGCGCGCTTGGCAAAACTTCTTCCGCCACCCTATAATCAATGGACTTTTATATATGAACCTTTAATTGGCCCCTGGTGGATAAATAATTTTTTCCTTGATCAACCTGAATACATAAGACTTGAGATACTTTGGTATATTCTGTGCTTTGTTTCTTCTCTGGTCATACCAATTATTTTCCTTGTTCTTATCAGAAGAAAGCTTACCGACTTCGGTTTAGGGATGTTAAATAAGCTTGGTATCAGGCTCACAGGCATAGCGATTATGGTTTCAATCCCCTTTGGCCTATGGATTCAAATCGCGTCACCCTACCCTCATAGATTAACGACTATGTATGTACTGTCGTTATTTAATAAGATTCCTGAACATTTTCTCATTCTTGGCATCCTTGTCGCCCTAATGCTCCCGCACAGGCGCCTGCCCTACCCTGCATTCTTAGCCCAAATTGAAGGGTCAACTGGCCGGAAGATACTACGCTGGCTTGGTATAGCCCAACCCGTAACAAGCGACTCTGACAACCCAATACTTGCGTGGTTCGGTTTAAATTGGACTTCACTTTTCGCTATATCCGTGTCGGGGCTTGTCTTTTTTATGATCCATCTGGGAAGAGCAAATCCCGTTGAAGTGGCACTATCACTGCCGGGAGGCATATTGGTTTCCTATATTACGTTTCGAACGCACTCGATCTGGCACGCAATCCCTGCGCACTGGACGCTTAACCTAGTGCCTATGGCTATATTACACTTTTACAAATTCAATTAGGAACTTTCACATTTATCTGCCAATATTGAAAACCAATATTCCCTGCAAAGTGGCGGATAGAGAGTGCAGTAGTTTGGAATCTCCTCTTTAGGAGCGGGGAACTCAATTAATGAAAATCCAAAAGCACCGTGTTTTCCATATTCTTTCTCAGCCTCTTCTTTGGATAAGTATCTTCCCTTTATGCAGCCGTCAGGTTTGCAGAGTTCTTCACTAAAAACTTTCTTACCACTAACAGCATAGACGGTTAGATCAAAACATTGACGGACCCCCTTTTCATTAGGGAGGAATAAAACAGCGAGATCCCTTTTATTAAAAGATGAATGAAAAAAGGATACATCCTTTAATAAATTAGACTCAAGAACGAATATGAGAGGGTAATTATCAACCTCTGAGTTAATAAAAACAAGAGAAGTTGCCTTCTCCCAAGTGGAAGTCTGACAGTTGCTTAAATAATAACCAGGCTCACTCAGAAGATAGGTTACATCAATTTCTTTTGGATCAGTTACTAAAGTATTTTCGTCTCCTGTGCTAAATTTAATGGTTTCTTTAAAGGGCTCAGCAAACCCCTCTTTTGCTTTTACAGTGAAAGAATACTCGTTCATAGGTTTCAGTCTTTCTGACGGTGTAACAAAAATAAATCCCGCCTCATGATTATAAACTGATCTTCTGGACTGATATCTTTTAAGTTTATAATCAACTATATTTCCACTCTTATCTATTAATTCTATATCCAGTTTATGAGGAGTTTTGGATATAGATTTAAAATCTTTAACAATAAGTACAGAATCCAGTGGTACTGACTTTGCCTGATCAGGGGGCCAGATCAATTCAGGCGGCGGTGGATATTTCGTAGGCTCACAGGAATTTGCATTTATTTCTGCAATTAAAGTTAGCAAAAGAAACAAAGTAATTGGGACAAGCAATAAAATTGTTCTATTAATATTCATAACACCTTATCTAGATACCCTCTCTGCCATTATAGACACATCTTCGGCGCATCCCCACGACAGTGTAAACCCCGCTCCGCCGTGGCCGTAGTTGTGTATCACCGTACAATCAGATGATATCTGTTCAAGCTCAAGACGCACTTCCGTTCTTCCTGGTCGAAGCCCTACCCTATGTCCCAAAACCTCAGCCTCCTCTAATCTGGGCTCAAGTACCCTGCATTTGCGGAGGATTTCATCACTAATTTTCGGATCTACCTCGAGATTCCAGTTGTTGTCTTCGGCAGTTCCCCCAAGGATGCAATATGATGGGTGCGGCACAACATAAGAGACAGCAAGAGGTCCTTCTTCTTCGTTGATACAGTCCTTAAGCCCCGGATTGGATGTTATTACCAACTGCCCTCGAATAGGAAATACTTCTTTATCATTAAACATTTTTCCTGCTCCAAGCCCGGAGCAATTAATGATGAGCCGAGTGTCCGCTGAAATCTCCTCAATCTTCTCAATTTCTCTATCGAGTTTTGTAATTTTACCGCCAGACTCCTCAAATCTTTTGACTAAATAGTCCATATAAATTGGTGTTTCTATGCGGGCTATGGGTGCAACATATCCATCTACATAACCTGGCAGTAGTTCCTCCATGCTCACTCTTCTGAAGTCCTGAACAGCCGGTTTCCAGAACGGGTCAGCCACCTCATGGTCAAATATTTGAACAAAATCAAATATTCCAACACCGATTCCGGGAATATTACTTAGTTCCATGTATTTTTTATATGTAAAAGCCGCCCAGGGCAGAACTCTATCAGGAGGAGATACCCTAAACGGATACCAGTATGCAGTCGCGACATTGGAAGTGGTATCAGGGGGAATTCTAGCCGCTACTATCTCAACTTCAAAACCGTTTTCCAGAAGCCTGATGCCTGAAGTAAGACCAATAACTCCGCATCCTAATACTAGAGCTTTCTTGTTTTTCATGATTGTGATCTGAAATTAACCGCGCGCTTGCCCTACCATCTCAACGATGACTTCTCTGCATTCTTCTGTGGTTTTTACTTCCCTTAAGAATCCTATCCGCCTACTAAAGACCTCATCACCTGACTTTAGCCGAACCCGAAACCCAAGTCTGTCAACTGAGATTATAGATGCTTCCTGGGCATCTATTTTAGAGAATTCCTTTGCTAAAAGCACCAAAGCGTCCGCATGATCCCCATTCATATGCTGTATTATTCCTGCAGCCGAATCTGCAAGAGGGTCGACATCAGCATCGTAATAGTCTTCGACCGCAACCCAGCCCATAGCACCGAATCCTCCAACAAAATATATGTCATTTATATCCATTCTATAGAAAGAAAAATCATCAAAATCCACCCAGTACCTAGCGTTTTTATAACGAGAGAGATAAAGCTCTTTAACATCGCCGAGTTCATCTTCCAGGACTTTTGATGTCTCACCCATAAGCGTAACTCTTGAAGCATCAAGCGGATCACCGCCCGAATCCGTCTGCGACACAAACAAGCTTGCTCTCGGATCACGGATTAAATTATGTGTATGCATCGCCATTGTACTTATTAAAAATGTGGGGCGCCCTTTTTCATCCATACCGTAAGGCATTAAGGAGCCAAATGGCCAGTCCGGATGTTTGGCTGAGAGAGTAGACAGCGTTCCCATGTGGGTTCTGTATACAAGCGTTCGCACCCGCTCTGCATAAGTGGGCTCAGGAACTGGCGGTTCATTGCTAGGGGTAGTTGTATAGCCATGCGATTTTGAAGTTGATTTAGACATCTATACGCTCCGTAACAAATAAAATATCATATTTAATCTCCAAAAAAGAGAATTTAATCTATTCAGAGAACATTATACATTAGCACACGTCTATTAGGACAAATTAAATCGTTTATAATAGTTAGCCATGGTCAAGTTTATCGATGAAGCGAAGATATACATAAAAGCCGGGGACGGGGGACGGGGCTGCGTCAGTTTCAGAAGAGAGAAGTATGTCCCAAGGGGCGGACCTAACGGCGGGGACGGCGGAAACGGCGGGGATATAATAATGGTAACAAGAAGAAATATGTCTTCTCTCCTTGATCACCGCTACCAGCAGCACTATAGAGCAAAAAGGGGCGAGCACGGACGGGGAAAAGACCAGCACGGTAAAAATTCCGAGCATCTATTAATTCCTGTTCCAATGGGAACTATTGTTAAAGACTTTGAAACCGAAGAGTTCCTTGGAGACCTTACAGAAAACAATCAGGAACTGATAGTAGCTAAAGCTGGAAGAGGCGGTAAAGGTAATGCCAGATTTGTAAGCTCAACTAACCAAGCTCCTAAAGAAGCCGAGCCGGGCGGTGAAGGAGAGGAAAAAACCCTCAAGCTTGAATTAAAATTATTAGCTGATGTCGGCTTACTAGGATTTCCCAATGCCGGCAAATCGACTCTTATTTCAACAATCTCTGCGGCAAGACCTAAAATTGCAGACTACCCTTTTACCACACTGGTACCAAACCTAGGGGTAGTAAGCTACGGCGACGGCGCAACATTTGTCCTGGCGGATATTCCAGGACTGATTGAAGGCGCTCATGAAGGAGCCGGGCTTGGAATGCAGTTCTTAAGACACATAGAGCGCACAAAAATCTTAATCCACTTACTGGATCTTTCACCTATTACACAAAGGGACCCTATAGAAGACTATGAGACAATGAACAGGGAGCTAAAAGCTTATAGCGAAGAACTCTCCAAGAAGCCCCAGATACTGGCGCTTAACAAAATTGACATAACAGAAGTCCGGGAAGACTTAGAAAAGATTGAAAAACACTTTAGCAAATCCGGCGTCAAAACTTTCCCAATTTCTTCCGCTACTGGCGAAGGAACGAAAGAGCTTGTTTGGGAAGTAGTGAGGCATCTTGAGAAACTTAATGTAATCAAAGAATCTGACTAGGATAAATTAACGAATTCAGATTCTATTAGAAATCCGGGCAAGGCGGTTCAGCACAAGCCTCAAAGACTGCCATCATACCGTTATCCTCATGCCCCCCAATGTGGCAATGATAAACGGCTTTCCCTTCTATAATGGGATCTGTGAAATCAATAACAATTACAACTTCCCCAGGTCCTGCAAAGTCAGGATCCTGGCCCCGATACGGAATATTCACAGTATCCTGCTGCCCAACAAAAGGCTGCTGTACACCGTTTACTTCACAAACTACAAAATCGGTTAGATGAATATGAAATACGTGAAGCTCTTCTGAGGTATTTGTAATAGTCCATCTTTCAAAGTCGCCTATTTTAACCTCAGTATCGACCCTTGCCGGATCAAATTCTTTTCCGTTAATAAAGAAAGTATTTCCATCAGCCGATTCTGAAAATTCTATAGTTCTATCGACAGCAATTACCTGCTCACAAAGGTTCTCAACAGGTGGGAATTGGTTCATCGGTATAGGAAGAGTAATAGGGTCTTGTACCGGCTCTCCCTCAACCTTGACGGTGAGAAGTGTGGCTCCTCCGTATTGATCCCCTTGAGGTCCAGTGTTAAATTTTCTGGCTCTTAGTTTGTAACGTCCTGGTTCATTAGCCTGAACCAATACTCCAACACGGGAGCTTGTAGGCATTAAAATGCTATTTCTTTCTACAGTTTGATTACGCCTGTTTCCGTCTCTCTCTATTTGATAGAATAAATGCCCTTCTAGCACAAGATCGTAGTACAAATCAGCTCCGATATTACCTAATTGCCAGAACTGTGTCTCACCGGGACGCATAGTGATGGTCGGATTAGTTTGCCCGTTGACTGTAAAATTTGTAGGTGCACTTGGGTTAATCATTCCTTCGGGAGGAATTTCTCCGTCCATAAGCTGAAAATCCTTAAGATACATAATCTGCTCAGTAATACCCTCCAGCTGAGGGAATGGTTCGAGTATATCCCCTACTATCAAACCACCGGAAAGGCCGCTCATTATCTGAAAATCTGTTATACCAAAAAGATGCGCGTGATAGTAATACATACCCTCTGCATGATTTTCCGGAATAACAACTTCATATTCAAAACCGCTATTTGGTGTGATCATAATAAAGACATCATCTGAAGGAGATAAAGGACTTACATTCATCCCGTGGTAATGTACGTTGGTCATCATATCGAGAAAATTATTCAAGGTGAGCCTAATCGTATCACCGGGATTAACCCTAAGAGTAGGAGGAGCCAACATGCCGTTATACTGGGCGCTCATAAAAGGTTGGCCGTCAACTTCAGCGGGTGAAACCTCAGCGTCATATGTTATCTCAAGTACTCCATTTACACTTGATATCTGTACGGGGTTCTGAAAAGGCGGGCCTAGTGGAGTACCGTTGTTGTTATTATTGCAACCACTTACGGAAAAGAATGAAATAATTATAACTACCACAGATAAAGTGAAAGCTTTTGGTAAATAACACATTTAATGACCCTCCATATTTATGAATATAGATAGTTCTCATCAGTAATGCAACAACTTTTTTATGTCCTTCGCCATCTCTTGGGGATCATGTTTGTAATGCGGATAGGTTAGAAATAGCCTCCCGTTTTGATCTACAAGATGAATTATATTTGTATGGGTCATTAGATACCTGTCCCAAGTATCAAACCGTCCCCTTCCGTATACTGCAGGGTGCTTAACTACCGTAACCATGTAATCATCAGCAATTTCCTCTATTTCTTCCTGACTACCGGTAAGGCCTATAAAATCCTCGTGAAAATAAGGCACATAAGAGTTCAGTCTCTCAACTGTATCCCTTTCGGGGTCTACTGTGATGAATAGAACCTGAACATCTTTTGCATCCTGACCAAGGGAATCCATGACCTCTTTAAGATTTGTGAGGGTAAGCGGACATATATCGGGACAATTGGTGTAACCCCATGCTATGAGAACGATTTTATCTTGAAATTGATCGAGTCTTACTTTACTGCCTTGATTCCCCGTTAGAACAAAATGAGGAGCCTGCCTGTGATATATCTTACCGTGGTACAGGTCTTTATTTTTATAATCGAGGTAGAGATAAACAGCAATACCCCATCCTAAAACCATAAGAGCTAATACAAGTAGAAAAATCCGTTTATCCTTCATCATTATCCGCCGATATTTAAAGTATAACCGACTCCCTAATCCTGGAGAAAAAAAATATAATTGTAGAAGATAGAACCTTTATAGATTAAACTTATTGTATGATGAAACTAAAAGGATTATACATTTTGTTTGCATTGCTGTTTTCTTTTAGTCTTTTGAGCTACGCAGAAGACACTACTGAAGCTGAAAATCCCGCAAGTTATAATAGCAATCAGATCACACATCCTGAGTGGTTTATCAAAATTACTGATTGGTCGTATTTTACAGCCGCAAGGGTTGCCATGTTAAGCTCGGTCAAAATTGAGAACACAGCGGACATCCCATATAAAGATATCAAAGTAAGACTATTATTTTACAATTCTGCGGGCCCTGCTGTGGGTCAAACTATAGCAACTACCCAAGGTGTACTGCCGATAACTATACCGCCTAAAAGTACGGGTACTTATCTAAAAGGCGGAACTACAATGGGCGCTGGGAATCAGAGCTACAGGGTCTCTGATATACAGGTTCTTTCTGCAACGCCAATAACGAATTGACTGAAATCTAATAAATTAAGCAGCTGTATTCATTTAGGAGGGAGTAAGACGTGAAAAAAACAATCGGAAGAGTTTTATTACTTGAACTGGCTTTATTAGCAATATTTATAATAGCACCTCTCTCTATGGCCCAGTACGGCGATCCCGGCCCACCACCGGCGCCTGATACACCTAGAGCTCCTGACCCAAGAGAAATAGAAGCAGAAGATCCGGCTTTTGCTCCTAACACTGTTTTAGATGCACCCGACCCTGCTCTGAGTCAAGATAGCGTTATATCTGAGCCTGACCCTGTAATAGATCCAGGGCTTGGAGGAATCGTCACCGAACCCGAAACATTAGAAATGCCGCCTGGAGGCGTGGTTACAGAGCCTGATTCTTTGGTAGAACAAAGAGAGCTTTTAGTAGAAGATCCATTAGTCCGTCAACCTGAAGCGTTGGTCGAGCAGCCCGAGCCCTTCGTTGAGCAGCCTGACCCGTTTGTGCGTCAACCCGAGGCGCTTGTAGAACAGCCCGATCCACTCGTAGACCAACCCAATCCGTTGGTAGAACAGCCCCCAGCTCTTGTGGAGCAACCTGAGCCTTTAGTTGAACAGTCTGCTCCGATGGTACCTCAGGGCGAACCCCTGGGAGGCAGAGGAACTGAAGGTAGAGGGAGCAAGTAGAAAAACTCGAAAAAACGGTTACATTCCCTTCACTATTCGGCCAAGAATTAATAAGGAGGTATGAAAAATTGCTATTCGATAGAAAAATAGACTGGAGTGATTCAAAGGAAGAAGAATGGGAATTAATAAAATCAAAAGTTGGAAACGGTATTGAGCTACCACTGCCTGATTCGGACCGTTGGTTCAAAGCTACCACGAACGGAGATACCATCATAATTGAAACTGCAGAAATAAATGTCAGACCATTAGTGGTACACGACTCAACAATAATCGAATTCGATGAATTTAAGAATGTTGCTGCCAATTATCATGCTTTTTTAGGCATTGACGCAAAGACTATGGGCGATGTCCAATCAACAAAGAATTCGACTCCAAACCTAAGATTCCATTTTATGCTTATATACCATTTGTTGTAGAAACTACCCAGACCCTTAATCTTTTATAATTGTGGGGGAGTTGTGTTTCCAAAAACCTATTACGAATTAATGGCGGTATTAATGTTATGTGCCCTACTGGGAGATACGACCTACTCACAGACAGAGGGATTTAATGTAAAAACCCCGACTGAAAAGATGGCCGATACCGCATCGAAGTTTTTGGAAGAAATAATAGATGAATCAAAGAATAACCCTAGAAAATCTATATCGAAAGATTTGATTTGCAATGCAAAATGTTATCTTGTTATACCCTCAATATATGAAGTGCCTACTAGAGAAGATTTTGAGGGGAACGGTATTCTTAGCTGCCGAAAAAGTGATTCCAACATGCTGAGTATCCCTATATTTTATAAACTGACGGAGCTCAAATCATTCTATGAGAGCGGAGGAGGGGTCATTTTGTTGGTAATGAATGAGGCGGGTGTAAAATCAATATTAGCTGAGCAAGTTGAACTAAATCCTGAAAACACTACTATTGGCACTACCGGGTCAAATTCTGAGTCTATTAAATCCTTTGTTTCATTCGCTATGATTTCAGGCAATCCCACACAAGGTTATGATCTTAACGGAAGCACACTTATTTATGGTAATCGTGATACATTCAATGCGTATCAGCAAAGTATAATTCCTATCGATATAATACTTGGGGGCTTGGATGTACCGCCCGCATTAAGGGGATTTAATGCTGCTGTAACAAATTGGCGACAAAGCTGTAAATAAACACTACAATTTATTCAAAGTAGCATGTACCGAAATCGGGTATTCCACCACCCGTTTCCTGCTCCGTCTCATATGAATACTGGCAATAACAAACCCCTATTTCACCACAATCATAAGAAGTGCTGCACTGTTTTCCTTGTTTGCAATCCTCACATTCACCAGATTTTGGTGATACAGAAATAGCGCCTGCAATTATAAAGACAGTAACAATAAATCCAAATAATATTTTTTTCATATTAAGATAACCTCCGTTCGAGAACTCGCCGCTATTCCTAATTATTATACAATCCCTGTCTTAAAGCAAGAAATATATGTGTTCATTTTCTCCTAAATCTCCTTAGTGCTATTAATCCTAGTACTAGGATATATGAAGGAAACGACTTCTGAGCCCCTGAAGGCGCTAAGGCACATGTTGAGCTGCCGCCATTATTAGAATTCTCCCCGCAAAGGGTATCGTTTATATCACACTGTGGAGTGATACCCCTGTTGCGCTGTCTTTTATTTAAATCAAAAACAGCCTGTTCAGTTTTGAAATTGGCATCACAACCGCATATCTGACTGGCACAGCAGCTACAACCTACTTCTACCTCCAATTTGATAATCTCCGTTACCCCCTAATACCTGAAGCCCGGAACATGCAATATCAACAAGGTCTCTGTCATTACATGCTGACGTACACAGTGTTGCGTCACATGTAAATCCGATTTCAATACCACTTACGTCCTGAGAATCTTCATACTCCCGACATACCTTACCGCAGTCAATATTGGATGGTGGTGGAGGTATTTCATTTTTAGTCAAAAGCGGACATCCTCCATTGGACTCAGGAGCGTCAGGTATGCATACTCCTGGCGGAAGAATCGGGGACGTACATGTATCATCATCCGTAGTACTTTGCGTATTAAATGCTGCTGACCAAACCATGTCTGAACCCAGGTTATCTGAACCCAGGTTACATGACTGATCATTTAGCCCTATCTGAAACGGACCGGCAAAAGTAGGGCAGAAGCAATTTACTATCCCATCTTCTTCTGTTCTGTTACAAGGCGCAGTCATACAGCCTGCATAAAGAATAGGTGGTTGTTGTTGAGTACAATCTGTACAGCCAATACCTTCAGTAGGAATACATTCAAGACTAAAAGTCGATATCATATCGGCACCCGGTATAAATGTACCGTTATTAATAGTTTCACAAACGGGAGCAGAGTTGGGCATCTGACACGAGCTGCCGTCTTTTCCGCATTGCGCGACCGTATCATTATAGATATCCAAATTTAATATGGCGTGGATATCAACAAAATATACGCCATAGGGAATCACGAAACACTTGCAATTAGCAAAACCTCCTCCTGGAACAACTACACAAGTTTCAGGTTCCGGACCTGAGTAATAACATAGTGCGATCGGTCCACCTTTACAGGGCAAAAAATTCTCTTTATGAATAATTATATCGGCAAATGCAGGGCCAAAGTCAGTCGTCATTGTATCGTTGAAAGGAAAATTGAAATCTTGAGCATAAACCGGCATTGCCATAAACACATAACTAACCAAAATGGATATAAAAAATACTGACAATCGTTTCATATGAAATTCCTCCACCTAAGAGATTTGACATATTTAAATAGCCTACTAGGCTATTCGGATTATTTAATTCTACAGGTTATAGGTCAATATTCATAATATCATTCTTCATCTTAATGCCACTCTTGTTTAAAATATATGAATGAAGTATGATAAATTATTCAATGGGGTGGAGAAAAACTCATATGTTTCTAGCTTATTTTAAAATTATATAACTGAAAATACGGAGGAAACAGGAAATGATTCAAAAAATGTTGATGAATTTGAGAAAAGTGTCGTTAATTTTGTTTGCCATTTTCTTGATTAATGTTTTTGTAGGCAATATAAGTATTACAAATACACTATACGAAGATGTATATGCTCAGGAGACAAACCCGAATATTGATCCGCAAGCAGCTGAAATTCTTCAAAACATGAGCTACTTCCTTGGAAGTAAAGAACAGTACACTTTCAAAGCCGAGGTTATGTTTGATCAGCTGGTTAATTCAAACCGTAAGATACAATATTCTGGGGAAGAGAAAGTGTATATTAAAAAGAACGGTAACTTAACAATTGAATATGTCACCGACCTGGGCGGATACAAACTCTGGTTTGAAGATGGCAAAGCAACAATCCTTGAATTACCGACGAATCTATTCTCAATCGCGACTCTCTCTGCAACAATAGATCAAGCTTTAAAGAAGTTAAAGGACCAATATAACTTCACACCTGCATTAAGTGATCTACTGTTTATTAACACTTTCCGCGCTCTAACTGCAAATGTTCAGTCTGGCAGCTATTTCGGTACGAGTAAAGTATTTGGGGTAAGATGTGACCATCTGGCGTTTGTACAACAAGATATTGACTGGCAAATTTGGATAGAAAGCGGTAAACGTCCAATCCCAAGAAAATTTGTAATTACTTATAAACAGCTGCCGGGATCGCCTCAGTTCATAGCAATTCTTAAGGACTGGGTAATTGACAAACCTATCACTCATTTTGCATTTAAAGCGAATATCCCTAATTTAAATCAAAGAACTGATATGACTGAAATTCTTAACAAACCGAGAATTAATCTTGGGAGTGTTAGGTCTTCGGGTTCAAATTTCTAATCTATGAATTATGGTCAAGTCAGACTTTAACTTGATTCTTCGAATTACTTAAAAAAGTTTCTTTCGGTCGGAAACTAAAATAGGGGTAGTCAAAAAAGGGAAGTGCGCCGTATTGCTACAGCGCACTTTTTTATTATCTACATTAAGCTAAAACAACTTTTTGAGCTTGAGGGCCTTTATCGCCGTCAACAACAGTGAACTCTACGCGTTGTCCCTCTTCTAGGGAACGATAGCCGGTAGAATCAATTTCACTATAATGAACAAATACATCTTTTTCATTTTCACGCTCAATGAAACCAAAGCCTTTGGTAGAATTGAACCACTTTACAGTGCCAATCTCACGTTCTGCCATGTT
>SMWY01000019.1 GCA_004356555.1 Candidatus Dadabacteria bacterium | reverse complement strand
GGTCCTCAAGCTCGATCTCTTTTGCCACCGTTACTCCATCCTTCGTTACTACAGGAGCTCCGAATGTCTTCTCTATTAATACATTCCTTCCTCTGGGACCAAGTGTGGCTTTTACTGCGTCGGCCAGAACGTTTACTCCGGTCAATATTGCGTCCTGTGCCTCTCTACCAAATTTTATTTCCTTTGCCATGGTACTTTACGCCTCCTATTATTTTTATGATTCAAGTATAGCCAGTATCGAATATTCCTCGAGTAGGAAACAATCCTCCCCTTCTACGCTTACCTCGGTAGCGCCGTGATCTAGAAAAATGACTCTGTCGCCTTTCTTTGCAATCAGAGGAATAACAGACCCGTCCTTCTGAAGTCGACCAGTGCCCACGGCGAGAACTTCTCCTTCTTGAGCCTTCATATCATCAGAAGATACAGTTTCTGGAATAATAATACCACCCTTTGTAGTTTCGGGGCCGCTGATCGGCTTAATTAAAACCTTATCGCTAAACGGTTTTATACCCATAATCACATATCCTCCTAATTAAAATCGTTAAGTTATAGTTGACCCATTTAGTAAAAATTCTAGATATAAAGTATGCATGATTCTTGCGGTGTCAAGAGTAATAAGAAATTAGATCAAAAAAGTATCATCTGTAAAACTCAATATTATGATTAAAAAATTGAACAGTTTTAAATAGAAGGCATATTGTTAGAACAGATATATCATCTTGATTCTAATAATAATTCACATCAAAAGCGTTCTTGATAATTTTGGTTTCCTCATTCACAAGATCAACGGAAACAATATCAAAACGCATGTCTTTAGATTTGATCTTTTTGCTTTCGAGATAAATAAATGCCGTAGCTAATAACCTTTTTTGCTTAAAGTGCGTTACCGCCTCTATGGAAAGTCCGAAATTCTCACTGCTTCTGGCTTTGACCTCTACAAAGCAAAGCACCCCTTTTCTATCCTCTGCAATTATATCAATCTCGCCCTGCCTGCATCTAAAATTCTTCTCAAGGATTTTATACTTGTCCTTTTTAAGAAACTTACAAGCCAAATCCTCCCCTTTTTTACCCGCTGATCTGCTATTTTTTAGCATGGAAATATAGTAGTCCCTGAAATTATAATAGCTAGTATATAGTATTTTCTATTATAGTACGCCCTGTTCCAAAGGGGAGGTAAAAGACGAGATTCTGAAATGAATTCAGAATGACGAAAGTCTTGTAAATCCCCCTTTTTCTAAGGGGGAGATAAAATTTAAAAAAGGCAGCTTCGGCTCCCTTTTTTATTTGCTAACTATTATAAGCAAACAGCATATTAATAACACGAGGTCTCATTTGAAAGATGAAAAGCACCGGAATTAATTTTCATCCAGCTTTTTCTTTAATTCAGCAAGCTTTGTCAGGGCATCGAGCGGAGTCATGGAGTTAATATCAAGCTCTTTAATCTCCTCTATTAACGGATTCTCCGCTGGTTCATCTCTATTTTCCTTTTCGGTGAAAAGAGAAGCCTGCCCCCCTAGTATAGAGTTCCTAAGTTCAGTTTGAGATTTTTCAAGATTAAGTAAAACTTTGCGGGCCGATTTAATGACGCCTTCAGGGACTCCTGCTAATTTTGCTACCTGAATACCGTAACTATGACTGGTTGCCCCAGGAATTAACTTTCTTAAAAATACGATTTTATCCCCGCTATCTTTTACATATATATTGTAGTTTTTAGTCCTTTTTTTAGATATCACAAGCTCGGCAAGCTCGTGGTAGTGAGTTGCAAAAAGAGTTCTCGAGCCAAGATCATGGAGGTATTCAGCCACTGCCCAGGCTATACTCATACCGTCAAAGGTGCTTGTTCCCCTCCCTATTTCATCCAGTATAACAAGGCTTCTGTCAGTTGCGTGCCTCAGTATATAAGCTGTCTCGACCATCTCAACCATAAAAGTAGAATGCCCCTTAGCCAGATTATCAGATGCCCCTACTCTTGTGAATATCCTGTCCGTAATACCAATCTCCGCATGGGTTGCCGGAACAAAGCTTCCCATCTGAGCCATAATAACACTCAAAGCGAGCTGTCTTATAAGTGTCGATTTTCCGGCCATATTGGGACCGGTGATAATTAGTACTTGGTTTTCATCAGGGTCTAATTTAATATCATTAGGTACAAAGCGCTCACCCAAGTCCATTCTTTCGATCACAGGGTGGCGGTTATTTTTAAGCTCTATAACTTTAGAGTCAGAAACCCGGGGTCTTACGTAATCGTATTTTTCAGCAACTTCAGAAAGTGAACACAGGACATCTATCGTTGCTATAAGTGAAGCAGTGCGCCTAACTCTCTCAGATTGACTAGCGACTTTTATTCTGATTCCTTCAAAGAGCTCCCTTTCAATATCTAGAATTTGATCCTCTGCCCCAAGCAACTTTTCCTCGTACTCTTTAAGCTCCTGGGTTATATACCTCTCTGCATTTACGAGGGTCTGTTTTCTTATATAGTGTTCGGGAACCGAGGACTGGTGTGTTTTGGTAACCTCTATATAATATCCAAATACACGGTTGTAACCGATCTTAAGTGAGCTTATTGCAGTTGATGTCTTTTCTTTCGCTTCAAGCTCCGCTATCCATTTTTTACCGTCTCTCCTTATCAATCGTAGCTCGTCTAGCTCCGTGTTGACTCCATCTCTAATTATTCCCCCGTCACGTGAAGATAGAGGGGGCTCGTCCACTAGTACCTCTTTTAGCATGCCTCGAATATCACTTAAGTCATCAATATTGTCTGCTATTTGCTTAAGGATTTTTGTATCGGCACCTTCTAGCTTGTTCTTTATCTCCGTGATATGAGAAGATGAATCCCTGAGTGAGCTTAAGTCCCGGGGCCGCCCGGAGGTGGTTGAAATTCTCCCAATTAATCTTTCAATATCGCTGATTTCTTTTAGAACCGCTCGCAAATCCGATTTTAATCTGGACTTACTTTTAAATTCCCCAACCCCGTCAAGCCTATTCTCTATCTCTTTTATATTAATCAGCGGATTGCTTATCCAGAACTTAAGAAGCCTCGCCCCCATCGCGGTCATGGTCTCATCAAGGACCCAGAATAACGTGCCCTCTTCGCTGCCCTCTCTAATAGTCTTTAAAAGCTCAAGATTTCTTTTCGTTGAGTCATCGATTAATAGATACTGCGATTTCTCGTAGAACTTGGGCTCGTCTAATGGGGGCATCTCCTCCATCTGAGTGTCTTTTAAATACTGGATCAGTGCCCCGCTTGCGGAGATCGAATCCGGATGCCCATCTAAACCAAAGGGCTCAAGTGTTTTAGCAGAAAGGTGATCAAGCAAAAGCTCTTTTGCACTGTCAAGATCCCAAACCCAGGAATCAAGCTCTGTAACGAGCGTGTCTAAAGACTGTGTAAACTCTGCCTGGGGAATATCTCCCCGGCCGGCATCATCCTGTAAAAGTAATTCTTTTGGCTCAATCTGAGAAAGCTCATCAATTAAATCCTCAAAGGAATCAAAAGAGGTAGTTCTGAAAATCCCTGTTGATATATCAGTATAGGCAAATCCGTAGGAATTTTTGTTAACGTAAACACTGGCAAGATAATTATTTGTTTTAGAATCAAGCTTTTCAGTATCCAGTATTGCGCCTGGCGTGAGAACCCTTACAACCCTTCTTTTAACAACGCCTTGGGCGGCTTTAGGGTCTTCGACCTGCTCACAAACGGCGACTTTATACCCTTCTTTAAGCAGTTTAGCCAGATAAGGCTCTGCGCTATGATGAGGCACTCCGCAAAGTGGAACGGGATTCTTGCCTGACTTATTTCTTGAGGTAAGAGTTATTCCTAAAACCTTGGACGCAACCTTTGCGTCTTCATAGAACATTTCATAAAAATCACCCAAACGGAAAAAGAGTATTGAGTCCGGATATTCCTTTTTTATAGTGACGTACTGCTTTAGCATTGGGGTTTGGGTAGACATAGCTCAAATGATTATATCAACTCAATGGCCAAGTCTCAATTTAAGTTGGAAAATCATGTACTGCTCCCCCATTATTTAAGCTCGGATTAAGTTGGAATGCGGATAGTATCCGCTTCCATATGATTTCTAAGATGCGGCAAGGGATAAGAGAGTCTTCGCAGCTTCTATATTGCAGAGTAGATACGCAGAACCCTTTATGTAAGCAGGCACTGCCTGCAAAAAAGGGAGTTTAGGGAGATAATCTCCCTAAGCTCCCTTAGTAAGTTTTAAATTTAAATGTTTTTAGACTTTAAGCAGCTACTGTTCTTCTTCTAAGAACCATAAATCCTACTATCCCTAAAATACCTGCCATGGCTATAAAACCCCATTGAGATAGGGTTAGTATAACGCGGTCATCCAGGTCGAAGCAAACTGCCAGGAATATCTCAAGGCTTTCATCAGGGTTTCCCCCGTTGATGTCTGCAAAGGACTCAAAGGCAATACGCGTGCCGTCCGCGTTTATTGACGGGTCATCACTAAGCCCCACCGAATCATCCGTTATCTTAATGGTTATCCCTGTAGTAGTATCGAAAAGCCATATCTCTCTGTCTCCCCCAGGGTTCCCCCCGTTGATGTCTGACGAGGAGCTAAAGGCAATACGCGTGCCGTCTGCGTTTATTGACGGCTCATCACTACTCCCAGCCGGCTCATCCGTTATCTGAGTGATTATCCCTGTTGTGGTAGTGAAATGTAATGTGCAAGGACTTATGGCGGTTTTCCCCTAGAATGGGGAAATGGCAATAAGTATGGCAAAAACAATCAAAGAAGAGCGTTTAAGATGGGTAAAACCGATAGCGGAAAAGCGGGTGAAGTTGGTAAATGTGTCTAAGGTATGTCCACACAGCAAAAGGAGTCTGGAAAGATGGGTAGCGGTATACAAAAGAGGTGGAGAGAAAGCTTTGGAACCCAAAGCGACTATACCTAGAACTAGTCCAGAAGAGACACCTATCTGGATTAAGGAAAGAGTAATTACAAAAAGAAAGAAGACCAAGCTCTGTGCTCTGAAATTACACTGGAGGTTAGCAAAAGAAGGTTTAGTGGTTCCAGTACGAACAATTGGCAAGATCATCAAACAAGAGGGCTTGACTCGCAAATACAGAGTCAAGAAGATGAAGTACAAGTACATTAGAGCCGAGAGGCAACCAGGAGAGATTGTAGAGATAGATGTGAAGTATGTACC
>SMWY01000120.1 GCA_004356555.1 Candidatus Dadabacteria bacterium | reverse complement strand
TGGCTGGATTGAACAAATGTTCTAACCAACCATTTATGAAATTTAATTTTTATAGTTTATGCTGTAAATGACTGTCCACAGCCACAGGACCCAGTTGCGTTAGGGTTACTTATTGAAAACCCTGTACCGTTAAGACCATCTTTATAATCCAATACGCCACCTTCAATATAAGGATAGCTTAACTCGTCAATTGCTACTCTCACACCTTGTGCTTCAATAATCTCATCAGATTTTTCAATTTCGTCATCAAAACCCATCTCATATGAAAATCCTGAACATCCGCCGGGCACAACTCTTACTCTTAACACGGAGTCAGGAATGTTTTCCTCAGCTAATAACTTTTTGATTTCATTGACCGCTTTAGTAGTTACACTGAACATTTAATAACTACCCCCTGTAAATTATTCACTATTAGTATATGCATTAATAAACACTAAAGCAACCCCAAATATAAAAATTGCAGAGTTTAAGATCGCTGATTTTCTATGTAACCGCCCAAATTCCTTGCGAATTTCCTGGTATTGATGACTATTTTCTTGAACGCTTCTCATCTCTGTTCTGACTTTATGGGTCTCGGGAGTAACAATTTCACCAGCGTAGACAGCTAGTCCAATCATTACTACTAGCGCCGTCAATTTTATTATATTTGTCAGATGTGAAAAATGATTTCCTATGTAAATTAGAATTATGGAACTAATAAGAGCAACCGCTCCGCAAGCATACGAAACTAGGTAGTACTTTGGGAATATATCTGAAACAACATTGCCCGCCTGCTCTCTAGAGAGAACCTTAAATATACTCGGAGCCGCAAACATAGAAAAAAAGAATATACTCCCGATCCAAAATGTTAGAGATAATGAGTATAGAAACTTGAGAGTTATTTGCATCGTCAGTTAAAAGTACAGTTTTGAATAGTTAACGTGCACTGTTTAGATTCACTTTCAAAAAAGGACGCGGTCATGGATTTAAATGTACCCTGTATATTCAAAGTACTGCCCTTGGCAGTATCAAGTACGCTCTTTTGATCAGGGGAATTACAGAAGCATTGCACAACCCTTTCACTTTTGGTGACAACTTCCATTGTAAATGTTCCCTCTGGGGCGTCTGAGCATAATGAGTGAATTTTTCTAACCATTGCCGCTTGAACGGTGGTTTGGACTGTTTTGTCTTTATAAAGACTATCTGCAGACATCGGCTCGTCTATATAAAGCTCACAAACTTGATCGACTGATATTTTTTTAGCCGAATCGGTATCTTGGGCCTCTGCAGGTTTGATTGTCCCAATAAATGAAAAAACGAAAGCACTCAGAATTAAAATGAAAAACGCAGGTTTGTTAGTCATAGTACCCTCTTTTTTTGTGTCTTTTAGATTTAAAATCCCACCAGTATTTTAATTATAACACGTGTCTAATCCAATATAAGGAGTAATTTATATTATTTTGATTTTTTACTTCAAAAGCTACCTCTCTTGATATTTGGATCGGTCGTTGTGTATAGTTTTTCTAATGAAGAAGGACACTTTACTAATCATTGATACTACTGAGAACAACGCGGATCTACTTTACAGGACCAATTTTTTTGTTCCGGATCCTGTTATTTACATAGAGCATAAGGGGGAAAAGATACTTGTTCTGAGTGATCTTGAGATAGATCGGGGAAAGAATGAGGCTACCGTTGATACGGTACTATCGTTGTCGGATTACCAGAGGAAATTATTATCTAAAAAGCGCAAGCGTCTTAAGTTCGTGGATATAGTGGATGAGGTTCTTAAAGATCTTAAGATTAAAAAAGCTCTTGTACCCGGAATGTTTTCTATAAAGTATGCCGATGAATTAAGGAAGCGGGGATATAAAATTAAAGTCAGCAAGGAAGAGCCTTTTTTTACAGAGCGTCTTAAAAAGACTCCTCAGGAAGTGAACTCGCTTAAAGATGCTTTAAGAAAAACAGCAAGAGCAATGGACTTAGCTATTAGGATGGTAGCTTCTTCAGAGATCAGAAGAAATAAGCTTTATATGAATGGGCAGGTACTTACTTCGGAAAAGGTAAAGGGTGAGATTAGCGCTGAGCTCTCCAGAATGGGCTATAACGCCTCACATACAATTGTGGCATCGGGAGTTCATTCTTCCATGCCTCATCATAGTGGCGAGGGGCCGATTTTTGCAGATAAACCACTTGTAATTGATATTTTCCCCAGATCCCAGGATACAGGGTATTTTGGAGATATGACCAGGACCGTAATAAGGGGGGAGCCGTCTGAAAAGTTGGTAAAGATGTATAACACCGTGCTCAATGGTCAGAAGCTAGGAATTAGCATGATAAGGGACGGAGTGAAGTCTAAGGACATTCATAGTGCAATTGTCGAGTATTTTGACGAGTCGGGATTTGAGACCGGAAATCTTAACGGAAAACAACAGGGATTTATACATTCTACCGGACACGGTCTTGGGCTTGAGATACACGAGCCCCCACGAATAGGTATGGGTGATGAAATACTAAAAGAGGGAAATGTCGTTACTGTAGAGCCTGGGCTATACTATGAGAAAATAGGCGGCATTAGGATTGAGGATGTGGTTGTCGTTGAAAAGAACGGTTGTACCAATCTTACTAAATACCCGAAGAGGTTTAGAGTTAAGGTCTAAATAAGTTTGATTTATTCTATCCATAGAGATTAATTATTCCAACTAAGTTTAAAGTAAGTTCTTTACTATTTGATCAGTGTATCTTTAATGTAAAGTTTCTACTCTGTTGTAAACCTAATCAATAGGAGAAAACATGAAGAAGAATTTTAATGACCTTGTTGAGCTTTCAAAGCATCTGAGAAGCCCTGAGGGCTGCCCCTGGGACAGAGAGCAGAAGCTCGAAACCTTGAGACCCTATATTATAGAGGAGGCGTACGAGGTCGTTCAGGCGATTGAGCTAAAAGATAAGGATGAAATTATAGAGGAGCTTGGTGATCTTTTTTTTCAGGTCATATTTGCTTCTCAGATAGCTTCTGAGGATGGAGAGTTCGACATAGAAGAAGTTATTGACAGGCTCCATAATAAACTTGTTAGGAGGCATCCGCATGTGTTCGGGGATGAGAAGGCTAAGGATGCCGAAGAAGCTATCAAGACCTGGCATAGACAAAAGCTCAAGGAAAAGTCGAGAAAAAGAAGGCTCCTAGAAATACCACGTACTATGCCATCTCTTCTCAGGGCCCATAGAGTTGGGGAGAAAGCATCTCAAGTCGGTTTTGACTGGAAAAACGCCCAGCAAGTTCTCCCAAAAGTGAAAGAAGAGCTGAATGAGCTTGAAGTAGAGATAAATAATAAAAACCGCAATGGGATTGAAAAGGAGTTTGGGGATCTTGTTTTCTCTATAGTGAATTTGGGGAGACATCTAAAACTTGATTCAGAGAGCACAGCACATAAGGCAATAGATAGTTTTATAAACAGGTTCAGTAAGGTTGAGGATAAGGCTCAAGATATGGGTAAACAGTTATCTGAATTGTCATTAGAGGAGATGGATGAACTGTGGGAAGAGGTAAAGAGGGGGCGCTAAAAAGATAAAATTCTTATGTTTCATTCCCTATTAGCATGCTAACGAGTTTATATCCTTCATTAACATATACGTCAGATCCGCTTGCCGATTTCTCGGTATAAACAAAGGAATCGTTTTTAACACTTTCATCAGCTGAGCTGTAAATTGCAAAAGGCACAGGCTCATTTATATGAGTTCTAATATCTATAGGGGTAGGATGATCTGACATAACTAGAATTTTGTAATCACCAAATTTCTTTATACCGTCCAGAACGCGTCCCACAACCCTGCCGTCAAAATCTTCAATTGCCTGGATTTTGAGCTTAGCATCTCCCATATGACCCGTTTCATCAGTCGATTCAATATGAATCATGGTTAGATCGACTTCTTCAAGAGAATTTAAAGCATAGTCAACCTTACCTTCATAATTCGTATCCAGATAACCCGTGGCGCCTGGAACATCTATTACATCGAGACCCGCATATTTTCCTATACCTTTAACCAGGTCTACAGCTGATATAACCGACCCTGTTAAACCATAGAGTTCTTTGAATGAAGGCATAGTGGGCGCTACACCCTGACCCCAGAGCCATATGCTTGTGGCCGGGTTTTTTCCTTCTTCAATTCTTTTTTTATTTACAGGGTGATTTTTTAGAATTTCTCTTGATCTTTCGATGAGTTCGTTTAATTTTTGAGCACCCTCACCGCTAGGCAGATGAGTCGCTATATCCTTTCCCGATATATCGTGAGGAGGAGTTGTTTCAATATCTTTATTTCCTCCAGACCAGACGAGTAGGTGTCTGTAGCTAACTCCGGGATGTAGTTTGAGATTATCTTCTTCTAATTCACTTTTCAGGTCCAAGATAAGTTCCCTTGCTTCCTCAGTCGATATGTGACCTGCGCTGTAATCCTCCATTATTGTACTTCCGTTCTCGGTAGCTAAAGTGACTAGGTTGCACCTCAGAGTGACGTCTGTTGTGCCGAGTTCGACCCCCATACTCGCAGCTTCGAGTGGTGATCTTCCGGTGTAGTAGACCATCGGATCATATCCAAGCACAGTTAGGTTGCCGACATCACTTCCCGGAGGAAGCGGGTCGGGAATGGTCTTTACCATGCCGAATTTAACCGCGCATTTAGCAATTTTGTCCAGATTAGGAGTGTTTGCGACTTCAAGAGGGGTTTTTCCACCGAGTTCGGGGAGCAAATGATCGGGCATCCCGTCGCCCTGCAGGATTACATATTTCATAGAGCAAAGATGTTAAATGCTTTTAGAAAATTAGCAAGGTGTTTTTTGTTCTATATATGGGAGAGCGTAAAAAATTGTTTATCTCAGCTCAATGAGCTGTTTTCAAACTTCATAACCTGTTTCTCTGCATGGTAAGAGCTTCTGACTAGCGGGCCTGCTTCAACGTGGGGGATACCGATAATGTTTTCGCCGTAGGCTTTTAAGGAATCAAATTCAAGCGGGTGATAGTACTTGGATACCGGCAAATGGTCAATTGTGGGCTGCAAATACTGCCCTATTGTTACTATATCACACCCTGCGCTCTTCAAATCATGCAGAGTTTCTAATATTTCTTCCATCTCCTCACCAAGCCCGACCATAATTCCTGATTTAGTAAGCATTCCGTGATGCCCCTTTTTTTTGCTCTCAGAAATTACCTTGAGCGACCAGGTGTAGTTTGCCTGTGGGCGGACTGATCTTTTCCTTCCGCTTTGCGTAACCTGTTGCAGGCGGTAGAGTCTAGGCACGGTCTCTATGTTGTGATTAAGCACATCGGGCTCTGCTTGTAGAATCTGATTAAGTGCCTGGGAGTCTCCTTTAAAATCGGGGATTAAGACCTCAATTTTTACTTCCGGGTTATATTCTCTTACTGTTTTGATGGTGTCGGCAAAAATGCATGCGCTTTCATAGTTTTTGTCGTCTCTATTAACTGAGGTTATTACAACGTGGGTTATATTGGCGTTGTTTTCTATAAGGCTGTTTACTGCCAGGGCTACCCTTTTAGGCTCTTCTAGGTCCAGCTCTCCGCCGTTTCCAGTCTTTACATGACAAAAACCGCAGCTCCTGGTGCACGTGTCGCCCAGAATCATAAATGTAAGCGTCCCTGCTCCCCAGCATTCTCCTATGTTAGGGCAGCGCGCTTCCTGGCAGACTGTGTGGAGGTTGAGCTCTTTAGTCAGATTTTTGAGGAGTGTGTAATTTTTACCAGAAGGGAGCTTGGCTTTAATCCAGCTGGGTTTTCCTATGTTACGCATATTAATATTCTAATCTACAATCCCACCCGAGGACAGTAAAATTAGCCCGATTTTTTTCCAATTTAATCCATGGATACAACCCAAGCTTTAAGACGGTGAAGAAAAAGGAGTAGATCCACCTTCGGAGCTCAAGCTTTCGTCCGTAGAAGTTTGAGAGCTCCCGGATAGCTCGCTCAACTGAGCTTCCAGCTCTTTTATTCTTCTACTTTTTTGTCTAGATACAGATCCTGCAGATATAGACTGAAGCGCACCGAATATGAGCGCTACAATTACTCCCAATACAAAAGCAGACAAGATGAGCACAATGTTCTTGGTTATGTATGGTCCGATCAGGTACTGATTTAAATCAAGCTGCAGTGTGAATGTGTGCGTGAATACTTCAAGGTTCTGAGTGTAAATAATTGCGAAGAAGACAATTATTAAAACTAATATTATTAATCTTATGAATCTCATTGCTCACCTCTCAGTTATTTTTTAGTTGCTCACTTAGGGTTTCATAGGTGTCTTCAAGGTACTCGGGCATTACTTTTACATCTGCAATCAAGGGCATAAAATTCGTATCCCCATTCCAGCGCGGGACTATATGAAAATGGAGATGATCATCAATTCCTGCCCCTCCTGCAGTACCTAAGTTCATTCCTATATTAAAACCGTCAGGGTTCATTACTTTTAGGATTTCAATACATTTTGTAGTTAAATTCATCAGTTCAAGTCTTTCTTTATGGTCAAGTTCTGACATATTGTTTATGTGTCTGTAAGGAACAGCCATTAGATGTCCGTTTGAATATGGATAACGATTCATAATTATGAAACTGGTTTCACCTTTATAAAGTATAAGATTTTTTTTATCATTTCCTTCTTTGGGTTTATCGCAAAAAATACATCCTTCTTTTTTCCCCCCTGTTATGTACTCAATTCTCCAGGGTGCCCAAAGCGTTTTCATATTCAGTTAATTATATCGGCAAGATAGAAAAGTCCAAAACGTGATTTTGTCGGAACACCGGTCAAGAAGCTTGTAGCAACTTTTGAATTAAGAAGATCCATGAGACGGGATTTCTTTTTTGGGAAATAAATCACTTCAGGCTTACCTTCTATGCCCCCTAAATCTCCCGCCATGCGAATAGCGTCATTTATTGTCCCAAGCTCGTCTATTAACTTGAGATTAAGAGCTTGCTCACCTGTATATATTTTCCCATCAGCTACCTTATCTATCTGTTTAGTATCAAGATCTCTTGCGTCAGCTACTGCCGATTTAAACTGTTCATAAACATTATCTATAAGTTGTTGAATATACTGTTTATCAGCTTCGTTCATTTTTCTAAAGGAAGATCCAACGTCTTTGTATTTACCGCTCTTTATGATCTCTACATCTATCATGGCCCAATCAAGGAGTTTCTCATAACTCGCAAATTGAGCGATAACCCCAATACTACCTGTAATTGCACCAGGGTTAGCATATATTTTTTGGGCAGCGCATGCTATTAAGTAACCTCCAGAAGCGCCTACACCACCGATGCTTGCTACTATCGGGAGTTCCTTGCCCAATTTCTTGAGTTCACTGAATATCTCTTGCGAAGGACCTACAGCACCTCCCGGAGAATTGATTCTAACGACGAGTGCTTTAACGCTATCATCTTTAGCTATAGCATCTAGGCTTTCCAGATAAATTTGAGAATCTAGTATTATATCTTCAACTCTGAGTACGGCAACCTTATCTCCTGAAGAAAAGCTGCTGTCTCCAGATAATAGAAGCCCGCTTCCTATTCCTGCAAGAAAGATGAATATAAGTAGAAAAAGTATGACTATTGCAAGGAAAATGCCCCTCACTTCTAGACTACCTCATCATTGTTGATTGATTTTAGCTTTTCGTTGAAAAGATCGCCAAGTGTAGCGTTAGGCTCCGCTTGAGAAGAATTAAAGTCGGAAACCCTCTCTTTCTCAAGTTTAGTGGTATATCTTCTAACACTTAGGTTCACTTGCTTGTTTCTTTTATCAAATCCAATTACCTGGGCAGTTATTTCATCACCCGGTTTGATTTTCTTTAATACATCTGTTTCTTCTTTATTCTGACTAAGCTCATTGGCCCTAATATACCCTTCGATATTATCTCCAAGATCTATTACCACTCCGCGTTCTTTTATCTCTTTAACTTTGCCCGTTGCTACAGACTGACGTTGTTTGTACTTTTGTTGTGCGTCCTCCCAGGGATCGCCTGTAAGCTGTTTTACTCCAAGTCCTACTCTTTCGTTTTTCTCGTCGACATTTAATATTACAACGTCAATTTCATCACCTTTTTTATAAGATTCCTCAGGATTAACTCTTCCAGCCCATGAGATGTTGTCCGGTCTTACAAGTCCGACTATATTCTCCGCAACTTCTACAAAAATTCCTCTATCGGTAACATTTCTTATTTTCCCTTTCATCACTGATTTCGGAGGATTTTCATTTTTGAAGAGCTGCCACGGGCTAGGCTCAATTTGTTTTATGCTAAGCGATATTCGTCTATTCTCCGAATTGACATCAAGTACCATTGTATCCACGATACTGCCAGAATCTACTACCTCTTTAGGATGGCGAAATCTTTTTGTCCAGGTTATCTCGGATACATGGACAAGCCCTTCAATTCCAGGTTCAAGCTCAACAAATACACCAAAGTCCATTAAAGAAACTACTTTTCCTTTAACTTGGGTCCCAGGTTTGTACTTGTCGTTAACCAAATCCCAAGGATCGGGTGTTACTGCTTTAAGACTTAGAGTAACTTTCCCCTCTCCCTGAATATTTAATATTTTGGTGCTTATTTCTTGGTCTGCGGATACAACATCGCTTGGGTGATGTATTCTTCCCCAGGACAGCTCGCTAATTGGAATAAATCCTTCTAATCCGCCTATGTCAACAAATACACCCTGGTTTATTATATTTACGACTTTTCCTTGGATTACCATGCCTTCTTCAAGCTTGGAGAGTGTTTCCTTTTTCAAGGCCTCTCTTTGTTCTTCTAAAAATACCCTTCTTGAGACTACAATATCCCTATTTGTATACTTTATGATTCTTACATCTAGTTTTTCGCCTACGAACTTATCCAAATCAGATTGGGGTCTTATATCAAGCTGCGAAGCCGGAAGAAACGCCCTTATTTCTGTCTGGCCCCCTATATCGGCTATAAAACCGCCTTTTACTTTTTGCAGTACTTTAACCTCTATAAGCTCTCCGCTATCGAACTTTTCCTGTATTGCTTTATTCTCTTTAAGCAATCCAGCTTTTCTTTTTGAGAGTCTGGGTAGCCCATGGTCATATTTTTCCAGCAGGACCTCGACTTCATCACCCACTTCTACTTCAAGCTCACCACTTTTACCGTAGAATTCATCAGTCGGAGCAACTCCTTCAGACTTTGAGCCAAAATCAATAAAAACATCCTCTTTATCTACTCGGACAACTATACCGGTGAATATTCTTCCCTGGTCAGGGATATTCATGCTTTCATCAACTAGTTCTGCAAAATTTTTCTCTTCTTCCATAGTTCTGCCTTCTTATAATTAGACGTGATCCAAATTTACCGGTCGATTTTCATTGTTAGAATTAGAATTAGGTAGCGTAGGTTTATTACTCACCTTTAACTTCTGTAATAATTCTGTTTATAACTTCGTCGGCAATAAGATTTGTAGTATCTATTATTACTGCATTCGGAGCCGGATGCAAGGGAGATTCTAAGCGCTCTTTGTCCTGTTTGTCCCTTAATTCAATCTCTTTTATCATATTATCCGCTCCAATATTATGGCCGGTTTCAATTAATTGAGTCCTTCTCCTCTTTGCTCTTTCTGCAAGTGTAGCATCTAAATAAAACTTGAAATCGGCACCTGGAAATACATAGGTTCCCATATCCCTTCCCTCCACAACTATATTACCGTTTAACCCTATTTTTCTCTGTATTTCAACAAGTTTCTTTCTGACAATCCTCTTTGTAGCTATATCAGATGAGAGCCGGGAAATCTCAGGACTTCTAATCTTATCGGTAATGTCTTCATTATTTAGGGTAAGTATCAGATTATTTTCTTTATTGTTAATAAATTCAATATTAGTATTTAGCAATAATGATGAGAGCTCGTCGTCATTATCAATATTTAAAGGGTATCTTTTTACTTGAAGAGCTATTGCCCTATACATGGCTCCAGTGTCCAAGTATGTGAGTCCTAGATGTTTTGCAACTGATTTTGCTACAGTGCTTTTTCCGACACCTGAGGGGCCGTCGATGGTTATTATTAGACCTTTTTCCATTTTCATTTTTTTGGGTTTTAATACTAGGATAATTCATTTAACGGCGGAGTTCATCTATAACCTTAAAAAACCCCGGATATGACACAGAGACACACTCAGCGTCCAGTATCTTGGTTTCTCCTCTAGCTCGGGTTGCCGCTATTGCAATTGACATTGCTATTCTATGGTCACCCCAGCTTGAACATACGGACCCCGTTAAAGATTGAGACCCCATAATTGACATGCCGTCTTCAAATTCTAAAACCCGAGCGCCTAATTTTTCAAGTTCGGTTGCCATAGCTTTAATCCTATCGGTTTCTTTTACTCTAAGTTCCTTAGCATCCCTTATTAAAGTCTCTCCCTCTGCAAAGCATGCGGCTACTGCAACAAGAGGTAGTTCATCAATTGCTTTGGGTATAAGCTCTCCGCTAATTTCAGTGGCGTGCAGATTACTTGAACGTGCTACAATATCTCCTATAGGCTCTCCGTTTACCTCTCTTTCATTTATAATCTCAATATTCCCGCCCATATTTTTTAGTATATCAATTATTCCTGTTCTAAGGGGATTAACTCCCACGTTTTTTATTAGAACTTCGGAACCCGGGGTAATAAGCGCCGCAACTATAAAAAAAGCTGCAGAAGATATGTCGGCCGGAACAATGATTTCACCAGGGTTAATTACATCAACACTATTCATTTTGATGCTATTGCCGTTTTTTTTAATAGGGACTCCAAGATAAGAGAGCATCCTTTCTGTATGGTCTCTTGAAGCCTCAGATTCTATTACTTCAGTTTCCCCTTCAGCGTAAAGCCCGGCAAGAAGAATGGCTGATTTTACCTGAGCGCTCGGAACCGGTAGTTCATAACGGATTCCTTTGAGTTTGGTGCCGGTTATTGTTAGAGGCAGTTTGTTTCCATCATCTTTTCCTGCAATTTGAGCACCCATTAAAGTGAGCGGGCCTACAACTCTTCTCATTGGTCTTGCTTGGAGATACTTATCACCAGTTAGGGTGGAGGTAAATGTTTGAGCGCTTAAAAGACCGCTTAGCAACCGTGTGGTTGTGCCGGAGTTACCGCAGTCAATAACTTTTTCAGGTTTACTGAGACCATATAACCCCTTTCCAATAATCTCTACCTGGGTTCCATTAATTTCAATTGTAATTCCGAGAGCTCTCATAGCATTTGCGGTTGAGATTGTATCATCGGAAATTAAAAAGTCTTTAACCAAGGAAGTTCCATTAGCTATAGAGCCTAGTATTAAGGACCTATGGGAAATAGACTTATCGCCGGGGGGGTTAATCTCTCCTTTAAGAGGTGCTGAACTATATTTAATTATTTCTTTGGACATATCATAAATTTTAAGAATATACTTTTAAGACTATTTTGCCTGATAATTGCCATAGGTAAAATTGTATTGCTTATACTAAAAAAGGGAAACTATATTGATTAAACACTATAGACTTAGATTAGGTGGTTATTATTTAGCATTGATTTTTGCTTTAATCTCGGTTTTATCGATTGGAGAAATTAGCCGGGCCGCTCTTTGCAGTAAATGGAGTGAGGGCAAGAAATCAGGAACACTCAATCATAATTTAATCAATGAGGCTAGTGGGATTGAGGCTTCAAATAAGTTCCCCGGAAGGCTTTATCACATAAACGATTCAGGTGGCGGACATTATTTTTACATTACTGATTCAAAAGGTGATAAGACACAGAAGATAAGGATAGAAGGAGTTACTCATAAGAGGAGTGATTTTGAAGATCTAAGTTTAGGCGAATGTTTTAGCAATAAATCATGCGTATTTATCGCTGACATCGGTGACAACAAAAGGAGAAGGGAGTCTGTTGAGATCATTGTAATTGAAGAATTAGAAAATTATGGACATTCAGTTTATCCTCTTAAAAGACTGAATCTTGTCTATCCCGACCAGTCTCACAATGCTGAAGGTATGGCGATTCATCCTAACGGAGACATATATATACTTACTAAAGAAGAAGACCTTGATGAATCAGAGGCTTATCCCGCAAAGTTATACAGATTATCAAGTGAAAAATGGCAAAACTCAGGGGAGAAAATGCAGCTTCTTGAATATATAGCAGACATAGATTTCCGTCATCTTAACCCTTCAGGCACTGCTTATGGTCAGGTTGTATCAGCATTTGATATTGCTCCTGATGGAAAGAGTTTTCTAGTCTTAACCTACGAGAATGCATTTGAATTTAATACGGATCTTGCAAAGAATGGCATAAAAGAGACTAAGCAACTAAAGAATGCGCAAGATTACAATATGATTGAGCTTAAGTCCTTGCCTCAGCAGGAAAGTATTTCTTATTTACCAAGCGGTAAGGGGTTTTTATATAATACTGAATTTCACTGGTTTGAGGTACCTATGATCAGAGTTGATTGCCTGGATTAAACAGAATCTTACTTCATCAGAAAAGAGAGGATTATTGGTGTTGTAATAATTGATAATATTGTTCCCGCCAATATTATAGACGCTACTGTCTTAGAGTCCTGGTTGTATTTCTCTGCAAGAACGAAGTTAAATATTGCTGGCGGCATAGCAGATTGAAGAATAACTACTTTTGCTGCGACTCCGTCGAGCTTAAATACCCATACTACAAATATACCAAGCATTACCCCAACCAATATTCTCATACCACCAATTAGAAATGACCTGCCCACATGAGTGAGTCTTACTTCTGAGAGTTTATAACCAAGAGCAAATATCATTGTCGGTATACTGGCCTCTCCCAAAAGATCCACTGCCCTGAAAAGAGCAGTTGGGATTTCAACTTCTGATACACTGAGCACTACCCCTGCTACGGCGGAGTAGACAAGTGGTAATTTAAATATTTCAAGCGGACTTTTATCGTAGTTTAAAATCATAATTCCCACTGTGTAGTGAAGAATTGTTGTGGAGACCATATAGAGTATTCCCACGTAAAATCCTGTTTCTCCAAAAGCAAAAAGAATTAAAGGCAGACCCATGTTTCCAGTATTGGCAAATAAAATAGGCGGTAAATAAACCTTTAGCGGTAAGTTCAGTTTTTTTACAGCCAGATAGCCTATAATAGATGAAACGCCGATAATTATGCATACCGAAATGAACAATGTTCCAGCAAGGCTTATTTCAATTGTGTCTTTGGATAGTGAGGATATTATTAGAGCAGGTGTAGCAAGGTAGATTACAAAATCGTTTACCGAAGAAAGGTCAATTTTTTTTCTTTTACCAAATAAGTATCCAATGGATGCAATAAGGAATACAGGGAGTACTACGTTAATAATTTCACTTAAAATAGCTATGAATCTCCTTTCAATAGTCAGAAAGATTTTTCGAGTAGGATCTTCATTTTACCAGAGAATATAGCTTATCTTAATATTTGGGAAAGGGTTTAATACGAAAGTTCTAAGTTTATTGCCATCTAACTACTGAAGCGCCCCAAGTGAATCCGGCGCCGAACGCGGAGAAAACTACAATATCTCCCCTTTTCAACCTGCTGCTTTTAACAGCTTCATCAAGTGCTATGGGCACGGAAGCAGAAGATGTATTACCATATCTGTCAAGGTTACTAAATACTTTTTCTTCAGGTAATTTCAGACGCTTTCTAACCGCCTCAATGATTCTATAATTAGCCTGGTGCGGAATTAATAGATCAATATCATCAGGTGTAATATCCGCCAATTTAATAGCTTCAAGTGTAGATGATTGAAGGGCTTTTACCGCCTCTTTAAATACTTCTTTGCCTTCCATCCGTAAAAAGTGGCTGCCATTCTTTAAGGTTTCCTCAGAAGTAGGCATACGAGACCCGCCTGCCGGCATATAAAGAAATTCCCCGCCATCCCCATTAGCTCCAAGACAGGAAGATAGGATTCCAGGAGTATCTGAAGTAGTGATGACTGCTGCCCCAGCTCCATCTCCGAATAAAATACAGGTCGTCCGGTCTTCATAGTTCATTATTTTCGATACTGTTTCGGCCCCAACTACGAGAAGATTTTTAGAGCCGCCACCTTGGATTAATCCTTTTGCCACGTGTAGCGCATATATAAATCCGGAACAACCCGCAAGCACATCAAAAGCAAAGGCATTATTTGCCCCGAGTAGGCTTTGAAGTACGCAAGCTGTGGAAGGGAAGATATAGTCAGGCGTAATTGTGCCGACTACTATACCGTCTATGTCTTCAGGATCCATGGAAGCATCTTCTAGTGCTTTTATGGACGCTTCATAGGCAAGATCAGATGTGGCTACTTCCGGTTCGACTATTCTCCGTTCAGCTATACCGGTCCTACTAAGTATCCACTCATCGGAAGTATCTATCATCTTCTCAAGGTCTAAGTTGGATAATATTTTTTCAGGTACAGCGGAGCCAATTCCAAGAAACTTTACAAAACTCAAGTTTGTTAATACCCCATTAAGTTATTGATGGGATATTATCAGGCAACCAGACTCTTTTGTCAAACTATTTAGTAGCCTTATTAATCAGTGAATTCAACTCCGACTTTTCCTCTTCAGTGAGCTCTATAGTTTTTGAATATTCAATTTGGGTATTGAAGAATAAAATATCAAAATAATTTTGATCTTTAAGTTTATTAAGTAGGTCGATTTCTTCCATAGATTCAGTGCTGAAAAAATATTCAAATTTAAATGAAGCATTAGAAACTGTGTTTATTTCTAAATGCATGCCCAAAGACGGGAATTCCGGTCTTTCTATCAACTCAAAATTCAAAGTTATTCTATTGATATTTTTGAGCAGCTTTATTTCATCAAGGGAACTTTTTATTATAAGGGCTGCTTTCTTGTTTAAAGAGACGAAAATGCAACCCGATTCTATTAGAGAAAGCGATATTTCGGTATCGGGAGGTAGATTAATGTCTTCAAGTGTTTGATTAGAATTTTTAAGTAAGGGTTTTAGTATTAAGGATAACAATTTCAATCTCCTAATATTGTAGACGGTCTATAATAATAGCATTTTATAGTAAAATTATAGTTTTATTCCACATATTGGCTTCTAAAATTTAAAGAAATAGGATAACATTTGGCTAGTTTTGCAAATTTTTGCTTGACATATATATACAAAATTTATTAGTATCAAGGTATTGGTTAAATAAATCATAGAGATTGAATGATTGTTTTTTATGGGATTGGGATATATAAAGATTAAAATCAAGCATGCCTGTATTCGTTTATTAATGTAGAGAAGTGTTGTAGAATTATTAATAATTTAATAAGGAGGAAATAAAGATGTGGACACTAATTATAATAGGTTTAGCGTTTTTAGGTTGGTATTTTGTATCACCTCATGGGGAAGCTGATGGCGGCGCCGCCGATGCACCACCAGAGCCACCGTCGGCACCTGAAGAACCTGCCACTGATGGCACTGAATTTGCTACAGCGGACGCGGCTGAATCCGCACCTGCAGAGGCTGCACCTGCCGAAGAAGCACCTGCAGAAGAAGCACCTGCAGAAGGTGGGGGTGGAGGAGACGACGACCCATTTAAGGCTGCATGATAATAGGAAATAGCCGTAAGGTTTTAATTTAAAATGGTCCTAATCAGATTATTTTCTCTCTATTCAAATCTGCATTAGGTCTAAACTATTATCTCTTTCTTGGTTTTTATTAAGAGCCAGAGGAAGAAAATTCCGCCTATAGAAGCTGTAATTATTCCAACCGGAATTTCAACCGGAGAGATAATAGTTCTGGACACCGTATCAGCAGCGGTTAAAAATGTAGCTCCTAAAAGAAAAGAGCATGGCAGGATAATTCTATTATCCACTCCCAATACCATTCTCAGAATGTGAGGAATAATAAGTCCAACAAACCCGATCGGGCCGGTTACTGAGATTACAGCACCCGCTGCAAGGGATGTTGCAAAATAAATTTTCTTTTCCATCCGCTTAACATTCACACCCAGCGATAATGCTACATCATCGCCGAGACCAAACAAATTCATATCTTTTGTTAAAGAAAGTAATATTAAGCATCCGGGAATCACAAATATAAGAGTTTTCCAAACTGTATCGAACCCAACTATATCAAGACTTCCCATAACCCAGCGCATTGTCTGAAGTGACTCAGTAAAGGTCGAAAAAAACTGTATAAACATTATTACTGCGGAATAAAGAAAGTTAGCTACAACTCCTGCGAGCAGCAACCTGCCTGTGGCAACTACTCCTCCTCGCACTTTTGAGACTGAATAGACAAACAGCATTGTTAGTAAAGAAAAAATAAAGGCGGAGATTGAAACCATCGAGAATCCTAAGAAACCTACTGCAAGACCCGACTTTAAAGCTAATAGCGCTCCCAGGGACGCTCCACCGGAGATTCCAAGTGTAAAGGGTGATGCTAGTGGGTTCCTAAAGAGCGCCTGAAGAGCTGCTCCGGTAATTGCCAGAGTACCCCCCGCAATTGTTGCCATGAGCACCCTCGGGATTCTTATTTTAAAAAAGATTGTTTTAGATAATTCATCTGAATTAGAAAAAGCTTCAAAGGCTTCAAAGGGTCCGATACTGTATGTTCCGGTGAATATAGCTATCAAGGCTACGATTATCCATAGAACGAATAACAGGACGGTTGAGATTAAAAATTTTCTATTCGTGCTCATATTGAATAAACCAAACTCGATCTGCTTCATAAACAGCCCTCAGAACGAGTTACTGATTAGGGAAAACAAAGACCCTCCCGTTTTCCTTTTTGACTGTTACCTGAATTCCGTAAGCTGAGCTTAGTATTTCGCTATTAATAACCTCATCTGATTTTCCTTCAGCCAGAATACTACCGTCCTTAAGTATCATAATTTCATCAAAGTAGAATAGTGAAGAGAATATATCGTGTGTAGCTGCAATTATCGATAGACCTCTTTCTTCTTTAAGTTCCCTCAGTATGTTCATAATCTCGGTTCTATGCTTCACATCAAGATAGGTAGCCGGCTCATCTAAAATCATGATCTCGGGCTCCTGCACGAGTCCCCGCGCTATCGACGAAAGTTGTCTTTCACCTGCCGAGACTTCACTTATCAGCCGGTCTTTAAGATGGAATATGCCTACAGTTTCCATTGCTCTTTTGGCTATTTCTCTGTCTTTTTCTCTTTCAAATTCGAAGCTGCCTATATACGGGGCTCTTCCCATTAGGACAACTTCGTTTACTGTGAATGGAAACGCAAACATAGGGTCCTGAGGAATATAGGCGATTCCCTTTGCAATCTCTCTTCTATCCATTTTAGAGAGCTCTTTATCTTTGAAGAGCGCTTCGCCGCTTTTTGGTTTTAATACTCCACAGAGGATTTTAAGGAGAGTCGATTTGCCGGCCCCGTTTGCTCCCAAAATCCCTAACATCTTCCCGGGGACAATTGATAGGTTAATTCCCCTTAGAACGCTGGTTTCGTTATAAGAGAAGGCGAGGTCGCTACAATTAATTATTGTTGCCATATTTTTCTTTTAGTTCAGGGTGGAGAGTTTCAGCCAGTACCCTGGCACCATCGACAATTCTTTGGCTCGGATGGAGCAAGAAGGTGCTTGAAAGTATAAATACCTGATTGTTCCTCACAGCTTTAGCAAGTTTAAGATTTGCCCAGGTATTTAATATTTCAGATTCCCTATTAAGTTTCTCGTGATTTACTTCGACAATTATATCAGGGTCAAAATAAAGTATTGCTTCCTGAGTAATTTTGATTGAGAGCCTTTTATTCTCTACTACGTTTTCCCCTCCGGCTATAGTAAGCAGCTCGTTTATATAATTATCTCGTCCTATTACATATATATCCTCTAGTGTTCCCGGACTTCTGCCGACAACTATTAGGACTTTCTTCTTCTGGCTGTCCTTTGTCAATTCTTTAATTTTGTTTAGATTAGTTTCAATATTATTTCTCAAGATTGTCGCTTCCTGGTTTTTATTGAGTACAGATCCAAGATCGGAAATTGATTTAAGTATATCGCTGATAGAGTCATTGCTATCAATTACGTATGTTTTTAATCCCAGATCTCTTATCTTTTCACCAAATATGGTGTCCTGATCTTTCATAAGCACTACGAGATCAGGTTTTAGCAAAATTATTGCCTCGTAATTTGGGTTTATCCAACCACCGATTTTAGGCAGCTCTTTTGCCTCGGCGGGAAAATCATCATAAATAGTTACCCCTACCACTTTTTCCCATGCACCAAGAGCGTAAATCACTTGAGTCAAGTTTGGAGATAATGAAACAATACGCTTAGGGTTATCGTCTGAGTAGCTATATAAGCATGTTATAAATATAAAAAATGCAGTTAAGAGTCCTCTGAAAAATGTCTTTCTTATCATTGATTATCCCGAAAATAGTTCAAGCTGCATGTAATTCCTTAGATTAATAATTGAGTCGGGAGGCGGGGCATATCCTTTAATTACTTCCGGGTGTATGGCTCTTGCCAGGATTTCGAGACCGTCCACAATCCTTGGTCCCGGCCTGCTAAAGTATGAGTTAGCATCGACTAAATAAATTTGCCCTCTAGTTGTTGCAGGGAGAGAAAACCACTCGTCTTTTGAAGATGCTGCATCTAATTCATTTAGGGTTTTTTCTATATCAAAGCCGCAGGGCATTATAAAGAGCATCTGGGGGGCAAAATCCACAATTTCTTCCCATGTAACTTTGAATGAAGGCTCTCCGGGCTTTCCTATACCGTTGTCTCCACCTGCCATTTCAACCATTTCAGGTACCCAGTGTCCCCCGACATAAGGAGGGTCAAGCCACTCGAGACAAAATACCCTGGGACGGTCTTTCTCGTCTTCAAGTAGTGATTTAATTCTCTCTACTCTGGCTTTGAGCTTATCTGTAATCTCCCTAGCTCTTTCTTTAGTCCCGGTAGCCTCACCGATTGTGATTATCGTGTCCAAGATTTCACTAATAGTTGTAGGTTCTAAAGAAATTATTTCAGGACTGTGACCCAATATCTCCACAGCCTCCATAACCTGATTACCCGATACTGCGCACACTTCACACAGCTTTTGAGTTAAAATAATTTCGGGGTTAACTTCTTTAAGGACATCTTTGTCGACAAGATAAGTGCTTTTTCCCTCGGCAGCGTTCTTAGAGACCAGATCGTCTATTTCTTTGCTGGAGAGCTTCTT
>SMWY01000119.1 GCA_004356555.1 Candidatus Dadabacteria bacterium | reverse complement strand
TCTCTATCCTTTCCAGTCTACTAGCAATCAATTTATTCAGGGCTTCGAGTTCAATTCTGTATGTTTCCCAAAGTGAAGAATCTCTTTGTTTTTTTAATATATCTTGTACTACTTTGTCTGTGGTTTTTATTTTTCTATTTTTAAAATCTAAGGCTAATTTGACTATATCTTTCTCTTTTATATCAACATGACCTTTTACACCATTAAATAGGGCTTGACGTAAATCTGGAGGAAAATCCGTTCTACAAATAATATATACACAGGAAGAATTAAAATACTTAACAACCTCAGGATGCCCAATGCAGGCCCTATATACTTTCATAAAGTTAGCAGCTGTTCTGTAACAAAACTCGAAATTATCATTGATCCAAGGTTGGAATTGTCCGTGTGGTAAAATCTTTTTAGCCTCGCATAAAAGCTTTCCCATCTCATAAATTTGGAATTTGAATCCTTGGCTTCTGGCCTGTAGTTCATCTTTTATTGAATCTAAATACTCTTCTCTGGTAAGCTTTGTTTGGCGATCACGGTTTGATTTTTCCCTCTCATCTTTTAATCGTTTTGCTTCGAACAAATGTTGTAATGTCGGTTCAGTTGTTTTATGACCTGGCACTTTAACTCTTTCTACAGTTTCATATGTATACATTATGCAAGCCTCCTTACGTCTATTATTTTAATTTCGCGTCTTAAAAATCTTTTTGTATTTTTAGGAATTCCAAGCATTCTTCTATGCTTAATCTTTTCTAATGCAAAATCTTTTGCTTCATGTTCGGAATCAGCAAGGTAATAACGTATTTCTGCATACCAATTACCTTGTGTTCCTTTTATTCTTTTGGGTCTAGACCTGCCTTTTATAACCCTATTCTGAATATTTACTTCAAATAATGGCATGTAATACACCTCCTTGATATTTTATTATTTGTAATATCAATGAGTTACACTATTTATTATACTTTTGTTTACGACGGGCCGATTTTGAAAAATCCAATTGATCACGAATTAGGCGAGATTGTACTAAGGGACAAACGTTTTTATTATTGCGATATACTGCCAGTTTGATTTATGTTTCGATAATAATTTTGTGAGAATGTGTTTTAAGCTTTTTTAGGGATTTCTGATCTAATAACGACTCAGGCATATTTCTAAGAACAAGAGTGGAGTTAAACATTCTTGCAGTTTCCAATATTGATTCTATTTCCTCTTCATGCTCAGTCGCGTCTATTGAAACGCTGAATCCAATCTGCATTAGCTCAATTACTTTTGAAGATGTTAAATTATCTGACATGTTGCATTACTCCGATTTCGCGAGATATTTATGAATAAATATTCAGAGAAAATAAACACTTTCAACTTTATATCCGGAATACTAGATAAGATCTTTGACCTTTTTCAGGCAATTGATTATGTCTTGGACGAGGATCTGATTACAGTAAAAGAATCAGAGGAACTTTTAAGCCAGTTAAAAGACCTAGACATTTCAGGCAGTCTTTTCTGCTCTTATACCGGATTTATTGTGCTGGGTCACAAATCTGAATGAATCGTTATTAATTTGAAAATGCTATTTGATTGTCTACTATAGTAGAAATAGTTGGCAGTAATCATAGAAGATTTCCGGAGGTCCGTCATTGCAAAATGATCTATTGAAAGAAACTATAGAGGTTACTAACTCTGACCTAGTTATACCAACCCACGCAAACCATTATGGCACCATTTTCGGGGGTAGGGTGCTTGAGCTCATGGATTTAACAGGTGCGATGGCAGCCATGAGATTTGCCAATGAGGATGTTGTTACCGCTTCTATGGATGCAGTTGACTTCAGAAAACCAATTAAAGTGGGTGATATGGTTGAGCTTAAGGCAAAGGTAATACATACTGCCAGGACGTCGATGGTTGTTAAGGTAGATCTTTATAGAGTGGGAAAGTTTAGCAGTCAAATGGATTTTAGCTGCCGGGGGTATTTAGTATTTGTAGCTATTACATCTGATGGTGAGCCTAGAGAAGTCCCAACACTCAAAGTACTTACAGATGAGGATAAGAAAAACTGGGGTATTGGAGAAAAAATTAAACAGAGAGCTAAAGAACGGCGAGTCAGGGATTCTGAAGAATACTAATCTCCCCTATTCAGGCATTTGTGATTCCATTTCTGTACAACTTACTTCTGCGTTCTCAAGATTGTTAGCTGTGCCTGCTGCGCGCTGGCAGCTATAAGTTCTTCCCTGGCAAAGAGCCGTCCATGTGGCACTTCCGTCTTCGTCGTTGATCTTATGCTCAATTACCTCTATATGGTCTGCGTTGCAGGAGGTTATCTGGCTGACCGATTGTTGTTGTAGAGTTTGGATTACTAGTGGGTTCCCACATGCAAATAATCCAAAAGCCGCTATTGCTATTACCAGTCGTTTCATAATTCACCGCCTTTGTATTAACTTTATTTTTTCGAGAACAATTCTCTTTGCTAACTAGAATAATCATAATAAGCTAGAATACTAATATTTTCAATCTCTAGGAAGTGATATTGATATGAAAGCAATTGTGCTGAGTAAAACAGGTGGGCCTGAAGTATTAGTCCCAATAGATGTTAAAGAGCTTGAGCCGGGGAGGGGTGAAGTTCTTGTAAAGATTAATTATGCGGGCATAAACTATGCTGAGATTCTTTCTCGTAAGGGGCTATACGGATGGGCACTACAACGCCCCTATATATTAGGCATGGAGGCTTCTGGCATAATTGACGAGCTTGGGTCAGGAGTAGGTAATCTCAAAATCGGACAAAAGGTGATGGTCGGGACCAAATGCGGGACTTATGCAGAGAAAATTGTAGTTCCTGAGGAGAGAGCTGTTCCTGCGTTAGAAAATTTCAGTATGGAGGAGAATGCTTCATTTCTGGTTAATTACATGACTGCCTGGGTTTCACTTATTAAAATGGCGAAAATTAGTCCCGGCGATAAAGTCCTTGTTACCGCCGCCGGTGGAGGTGTGGGCACTGCCGCAGTGCAGCTCGCCTCTCACTTGGGATGCAGCGTATATGGTATGGCTGGAAGTGAGGAAAAAATTGAATTGATAAAATCTTTAGGTGCTTTGGACGGATATAACTATCGTGATCCTAATTGTTTTCAAGACTTTTTAGAAAATACGGGTGGAGTGGATGTTGTAATAGAAATGGTAGGAGGGGAAGTATTTAAAAAGAGTCTGGATGTATTAAATCCCTTTGGGAGGTTAGTAGTGGCCGGATTTGCAAGCCTTGATTTAAAAAGATGGAACCCTCTTTCTTGGATTAAAACATGGAGAGACATACCCAGAGTTAATATTGGCAAACTGGCCCAAAAGTCGGCTGCAGTTATGTCCTCTCATTTAGGTTATTTACTAGAGGAGGAACCTGAGCAGATGGAAAATATTTTAAGTGATTTAATGGATTTTGTTAAAAAGCATGACATTAGACCTGTAATTGGGAAAGTATTCCCATTTGACGACGCGCCTCAAGCTCATAGGTATATTGAAAGTCGTCAAAGTTTTGGGAAGGTTCTTTTAAAGATCGGGAGCTAATTCTCGTAGACTGGATTTCAATTTAAAGATTGTTAAATGTGTTTAGGCCATTTCCTGTTTGCCGGAGACTAGTCTGTTCAGTATTTCTTTCTGTATTTCTTCTATTTTCCCTTTTGCTTTGTTAATTTCTTCAATTGGTTTTCCCCTTTGTTTGCATTCCTCTATCAGATCATTTACGTTTGACGTAATCTGTTTTAATTTCGTCTGGGCTTCAATATTAGCCTTGATGTGCATGTCTTCGTTTTCCCATTCCCGTTTGCTATAACCGTCAAGCTCCTTTGCCTGGATTACAAGCTCCCTGAGCCTATCCATGTATCCGTGAAGTGCTTGATGAATAACTGATTGAATTTCCGCTTTTTCTCCGGGATCTCTCCATAAAACGTTTTCCAAAAACCGTATGTCTTCCTCTGAAACTTCTCCTCTCCCGTCCAGATAAGCTTTAGCTTTAAGTAGGGAGATACTTTGTTTGTATCTTCTGTCCGATGGGGTTATACCTTTTTTCTTAAGCTCCTTTCTTATGCGTCCTATGAGCTTTAATATATTGGAAGGAACAACTGTTTTCCCGGCTTGAGATTTACAGTAATCGAGCTCCTCAGGAGTAATAACGGTCTCTTTTGAATCCGTACTATCTCCCTGGAGCAGTTTTAGGAATCTAAAATCCTCTTTTATATAGTCCACTACATATCTAAGTAAGAACCTGTCATAAAGAGCATCGAGCTCGTCTTCTTCCGAAGGGAGTTCGTTGCTGGCTCCGAAAAGAGAAATCAGCGGAATCTCTGTCACTTCAGTCCCGTTATAGTAAATTCTCTCATTCATAACCGTAAGAAGGGTATTTAGTATAGAGGAGCTTGCCTTAAAAACCTCATCCAGAAACACAATGTGAGCTTCCGGCAACTTTCTGCTTGTAACTCTGCGGTATTCGTCGTTTTCAAGCCCTTTAAGACTAACAGCTCCGAAAAGCTCTTCAGGAGCAGTGAACTTGGTAAGGAGCCACTGAAAGTATTGAGTACCTTTAATTTTATTACAAACTTCACTTACAAGCTGTGATTTTGCGGTACCCGGAGGGCCTATAAGTAGCATATGATTATTGGTGAGGAGCGCGGTGAAGGTCCCGTCTATCACATCATCCCTTTCATAGTACTCAGCTTTGAGTTCGCCTCTGATCTGTAATAGTTTTTCTAAAGCTCTTTCCATGAAATTATATTTACCTTGTCTTGATTGTTTTCTCTAGTTTTTCTAAGAACAGCTTCGATTATTCTTTTTGTAGGATTTGATTCCCCCAAACTCCCAACGGATTTAACCGAGAAGACATCGCTGTAACCGGAGTTAAGCGTTACGCCGACCAATCCGGCGCTTATTTCAGATGTTGAATCCACTTCAGTCGCTATTTCTCTTGCTTTTTTTTGATCAATAACCGGCTGATCCTCTCTGGCATCAATTATCTCATCAGCTATTTGCTCAGCTATAGCGTCAGACACTTCATTTGCTTCTGAATTCCCTTGCCCTTCGATGGCAGGAAAAGCTGAAGCTTTAATTGCCGCCATAATTACTACTTTAGGTGCAGTGCTGAAATTTATCTTTTTATCTCGAGGGTAAACTGTAACATAGTCCTTTATTTTGTTATAAAACTCTTCGTCCATTCCGTCAATTAAACGTATTTCCTGAGTACTGTCAAGGGTGCCGTCTTTAATGGTGTAAGGGTTTTCCAAATTTGAATAAAATCCTGTATTAGCTCCGCTGGAATCCTGATCGTTCTGAGAACCTTTTAAAGGTTTATCAATCCAGTTTACTAAACTTGAAATAAATCGCTCAGATTTGGAGCTGTCTACTTCAACAAATCTGAACAGTTCCCTTAACTCTGTTAGCACCTGTTGGTCGACTCTGTTCGATGAAGAAGCTACTAGAGCATTTAGGTTTACTTTTGATCTCTCATCTATCACAGTTACTGATACGCTACCGTCCCCGATCGGGAAATAGGGCACGTTAATTACCCAAAATCCTTTTGAGTTTTCACTTTTAGAAGCCAGAGTTGACGCTATTTCGTCTAAGTCTTCGAGCGGTTGTGCTTTAAGTGTACCTGCAGCAACATGAACGCCTGATTTAGCAATATAACGGGCCTTAATCTCATCTATCGTATTACTTGATATTTCCCTATCAATATGAGTAAAGTATATGAGGTCAGCAACTAGTATAGTAAGTATGGATACAATAATTATTACAATTACTAAGACAATTCCATTTTCCGAGTTATTTTTTTTTAATTTTTGTGTTTCTTTAGAGTTTCTCATCTGTTGAACCCACTTTTAATTCTATCAGTCAACCACCGGTATTATAATTAAAGAGTTAAATTCGATATCCTCTCCTCTCGGACTTCTAATAGTTAAATTTACATTAACCGCAGTTGGCAGTGAAGATGTTTCATTAGAATTCCATTCAAATTCCAATTCTTGATTATCATTTCCAATTGATGTGTTGCCTAGATATGAAACTTTAAATCTGACTATCCGCTCTGAGATAGGATACTGAGCCCCACCTCCATCAGTTCCAATAGTGGGGTTATCCCTTCTTATAAGTACGAATAGGTCAGGAGTATCTTCGGCAGGTTCGAGAAAATAACTAATCTCCGTTTGATCTGATTCCCTGGCGCCCTTGGCGGGTCTTCGTGATAGAGATGTAAAGGTAAGAGAGCTGTTATTACCGTCTTCACTGCCTATGAAAAAGGGGTACTTTAGATTCGAAGAATCTGAATTAACTATTCCTCTTGGAAATGCTGTGACTAGATCCTTAGTCATTTTAGAGAAAATAACTCTGGTTTCATGATAAAGTTCAAGCTCTTCTTCTACTTTTTCCTTTGCCTTTAAAATCTGGAAAAAAGAAGCATACAATACAGTCAGCACAATCGATGCGATAAATACTGCTAAGAGTACCTCAATGAGGGTAAACCCTTTATTTGTAGTCTGAGATTGCTGTTGCAATGGTAAGTACCTTGTTCCCTTCATCCCATGCTACATCCAAAATTACTATTCTTATTTCTGTGCCCAGCTGCTCGATATCGTATGGCAGCACCCTTAAGTACCAATAAAACCCGGGATATTCTTCAAATGCTCCCTGTTGCTCACCTATTTGGGGATAGCCTTCAAGCTCAATCTCACCAATCTTCTGCTGGGCGAGGGCGGAGGCAATTGTTTGGTTCTTTGATTGAGAGGCTAGAACCAAATTCCTGTTTACAGAGCCTAAAAGAATTGCGAGGGAAGCCCCCATTATGGCAACTGCAATTAGAACTTCAAGAAGTGTAAAACCTCTTTGTGCAGACCTTGAGGACTGCCTATCCATATAGAAATTGCCAATTCTATAGTCTCTACTATCTCTTAAGAAGTTCGACATATTCATCGTATACCTTTGTTCCGCCTGTATAGGGCTTAGTAGCTAGCGTATAATATCTCTCACTCTCCGTGTAAAGGTGGATAACTGCGGGCTCAACAAACCCTGTGGGTAAAAAGAGTATAAAGGCCTTTTCATCCTCAAGTGGATTTCTCCCCAGACTACGCTCTGTTATAACATCCTTGAAGTACACACCAGTGGGCAGCTTCCGTCTTTTGTGAACAGAATCCCCTGAAGCTCTGTATTCGTTTCCCTGAAGGGTTTCAATCCAGTACTCTCCGTTTTCTAAATCAAATGCCAGCCGGTAGATATTTTTCTTAAAAGCGGCTTCATTATATAAATATTTTATCGTTGCGCTCAGATTTCGAGATGCGCTCTTTAGATTTACTTCTGTTAAATCCTGAAACTTGGGCACCGCCACAAAAAAGAATGCCCCGATTATAAGCATTACAACTAAAATCTCTAACAGTGTAAACCCGTCTTTTCTTTTCATTACCTGATATTTCGGCTAGAAATATCGTCCTCCGTTTGAGGTACTCCGTCCTGACCCGGGGAAATTATCTCATAAGTCGTGCCACCCGTCTGATCTGGGCCTATATAGATCAACTCACTGCCCCATTGATCAAGAGGAATTTGGTCCCCATCAAGGTATCCGCTTGAATCATAACGTCTTGGCTCCCTTCCCGTAGTTGGCATTACGATTAAAGCGTCTAAGCCCTGTTGTGTGTCGGGATAAAAACCGTTATCCACTTTAAATAACTTAAGAGCTGATTCAAGCTGGACAATCTGGATTTTTGTATTTTCTATTTTAGATTTGTCCAGCTGGCCAATTACATTGGTACCTACTACATAAGCTAATCCTGCTATGATTAGCAGTACAACCATTATTTCAATTAATGTGAAGCCACCTTGGGCTCTCATATCTATTACCTCCTGTTAACCTAGTGTTGATGTCAAATTAAATATCGGGAGAAGTACCGCAAAAACGATAAATGCCATCACAGCACCTATTATTACAATCATAACAGGTTCAAGAAGGGATGTCAGAGTTGAAACCATAGTTTCGACTTGTTGATCATAAATATCCGCAACTTTAGAAAGCATAGCTTCCATTTCGCCAGTCTGCTCACCTACAGCTATCATACGTGTGACAAGCGGAGGGAATACGCCGCTATCTTTAAGTGGCTGAGCGAGGCTCGCGCCTTCTCTTACATTATCTCTTACTTCCTCTAGGGTTTTTCCATAAACTTTGTTACCCATAACGGCCTCGCCTATTTCAAGTGCATCTAAAAGCGGAATGCCGCTTGATAGGAGAGTTGCCAATGTACGGGTAAATCTCGATATTACCACCATGGAAATGAGTTTGCCGAATACCGGCACTTTTAATATTAAGCGGTCAAAAAACATTTTACCCCTCTCTGTCCTATTAAAGCGGATTGCTGCGAAGAAGAGAATTATTACGAATAATAGAATTAATAGTATGTAGTTATTAAGAAAGTCACTTATTTTAATTAGAATAACTGTCATTAAGGGAAGTGAGCTTTGACTCTCTTCAAATATTTTAGCAATTCGCGGAATTACAAAAGTCATGGTGAAAAATAGAACCCCCCCTCCAATGAAGAACATAAACAAGGGATAGATTAGAGCTCCTTTAACTCGGGAAGTAAGAGCAGCCTGTGACTCAAGAAAGTCTGCCAGTCTGAGAAGCACAATGTCGAGAGACCCGCTTGCTTCGCCAGCTTTAACGATATTAATATAAAGATCAGAGAATATATTCTTATGTTCGCTTAGTGCGTTTGCCAGTGAGCTACCTTCGCTCACTCTTTCTTTGACTTGAGCAAGCACTTGACCCAGTCTGGCATCCTCCGTTTGTTCTGAAAGTGCAGTCAAGGAAGCTTCAAGCGGAAGCCCGGCGGAGATAAGAGTAGAAAACTGTCTGGTAGTTACTGCAAGTTCAGATATCTTTATTCCTTTAAAAGGATTAAAGCTCCTTGATCTGCCTTCTTTAGCCTCATGAAGGGCTGAAAGGAAAACTCCCTGACGTTTTAGCTTTTCAGTGGCTCCTTTGGGTGAATCGGCATCTATAACACCCTGAACCGTCTTCCCGCTTTCATCTATGGCTTTGTACTTATATACCGGCATATTTAATAATAATTATACGTTGGATAGTTAAAATTGTAAGAACGTGCTTTAGACTATGAATTATTGTTCTCCTCTTCAGTGATACGCATTACCTCATCTACAGAGGTTACACCTCTGATTATGTGATCGGCCCCGTCCATTCTTAGTGGTGTCATTCCGTGCTCAATTGCTTTTTTCTTTATCTGTCCCGAATCAACATGGCTCAAGGTCAGATTTCTAATATCATCGTCTACAAGAAGCATCTCAAAGATTGCTGATCTGCCGCTATATCCCATATCAAAACATCTATCACAGCCTTTTGCGCGGTAAAGCATCCCGTCCTTAAGCTGCTCTCTTTTGATCCCGACTTTTTTAAGTTCATCGTCCGAAGGTTTATAAGACTCTTTACAGGAACCGCAGAGAAGACGAAGTAGCCTTTGCGCGATCACGGCCATAAGAGAGGATGCTACAAGAAACGGTTCGATTTTCATATCTATGAGTCTTGTGATAGCGCTTGCTGAGTCGTTCGTGTGCAGTGTGGAGAAGACAAGATGCCCGGTCAGTGACGCATGAATTGCGATGTCCGCGGTTTCCCTATCTCTGATTTCACCCACAAGTATTACATCCGGATCCTGACGAAGAATTGATCTAAGCCCGTTGGCAAATGAGAGATTAACTTTAGAGTTGACCTGAATTTGGTTTATCCCCTGGATTTGATACTCCACAGGATCTTCGACTGTAATAATCTTTTTGTCAGGCGAGTTTATTCTTTCAAGGGCTGCATAAAGAGTTGTTGTTTTTCCGCTTCCAGTTGGTCCTGTAACGAGGATAATACCATGAGGGCGGCGTATTAATGACTCTACGATTTTAAGCTTTTCACCTTTAAGCCCAAGATCCTCTAAACTAAGTAAAACGGTGGATCGGTCTAATAGCCTCATTACCACACTCTCCCCCCAGGTTGTAGGAACAGTTGATATACGGACATCTACATCTCTGCCCGCTACTTTTACCCTTATCCTGCCGTCTTGGGGTTTTCTCTTCTCCGCAATATCAAGCTCAGCCATGATTTTTACTCTTGATATCACAGAAGCCTGAAGTTTTTTGGGCACAGAAGTTATTTCATGCAGTATCCCATCTTTTCTAAACCTTACTAACACTTCTTTTTCGAAACACTCGAGATGGATATCGCTCGCTTTTTCTTTTACAGCCTGAAAGAGTAGAGAATTTACAAATCTGATAATTGGGGCCTCATCATCGGCATCCAAGAGGTCCTTGGGTTCATGAATATCGTATTCTGTGATCCCCTCAGTATCGTCTTCAATTCCTTCCCCTATTTCCTTGTCGCGCTCATAGACACGGTTAATGATATTAAGAACGACGTGATCTAGGGCTAATACAGGTTCGATCTCGCATCCGATAAGCGATTTAATTTCGTCTAGAGCGTATAAGTCGAGCGGCGGGGCAAATACTATTACTATACTGTCTTCTTTCCTTTTAAATGGAATGACCCGGTATTTTTTTGCAAAGCTGATAGGAAGTATTTTTACGAGCTCAGGATCAATATCTTTCTCAGATATTGTAAGTATATAGGGGAATTCGTAGAATTGTGAGAGGATCTCAAGTACTTCCTCTTCCTCTAATACATGAGATTTTAAAAGAGCCTCTTCTAAACTATCCTCATTCTTAGACAAAAATTCGTCTATCTCTAGAAGCGCTTCTGGTTTTCTTTCACTAATTATTTCTTGAATGCTTTTCATCGTGATCGGTTAATATTAGTTAGGTTCTTCCCTGTTAAATCCCCTTTCCTGCAGCAGCATGTTTCGTCTTTGTCTCTCTTCAAGTATGCGCTGCATATCAACCTCATTCTCAATTATTCTTGGTGTAATAAGAATTAAAAGATTTATTTTCTGGCTTTGTCTCTGCTTAAATTTAAATAGGTTTCCAAGAATAGG
>SMWY01000118.1 GCA_004356555.1 Candidatus Dadabacteria bacterium | reverse complement strand
CAATCAAAGGCAATACCCCCTTCAAGGTCAACATCGACGTCGCCGGTAACAGCTTGAATCTAAGCCTCCGAAACCACGAGACTAACAACACCGCCCGGAATAGTGGCTTTTAATATAGAGTTGCTTCTGCCATCATTAAAATAAAGGTCTCCGTCAGGTCCTATAACCATTCCGTTGTTCAGGTTAGCACCAGGCTCACCTGTGACAGCTATAATCTGAGCCTTCGTTACGAAAGTGCTAAGTGCTCCGGCCGGTGTAGCCTTTATTATAGAATCGGAAGCGGGTTCAGAAAAATACACGTTTCCGTTATCCGCTACAGCAATACCTGTGTTACTCATACTACAATCTGCCAGTCCGGTCAGAGCCAGAATGGTTGGAAAAGAGACGAACTCAGTGAACGTACTGTCCGGCAGTACTTTCAAAATAGAACATTGTTCATCGCCGACGAGGGGGTCCTCTAAATCAACCTGCACAAACAGATCGCCCGGTGCAGCATTGGCGCTTAAGGAAATTATCATCGTCAAGAACAAAATCATAAAACCGCTTATAGACTTTTTCACAACTATCCTCCCTTAAGAAATTGACTAATAATTCACTTCGTAGTTTATAGTATTTTTTTTATAAGGTGTCAAGAGTTTCACTTGTACTGCTCCCCTTTTATTAAGCCCGGATTAAGTTGTAATGATGAACAAAAACAACTAGCCATCAAGACCTCTTGTATATAGGGTTTTCTGTCAAGAATCTAACTTAACTTATAGACCTATTATAGGGGGCAGGTCACGGTGAGAAAAGTACAAGTAGCAGTAGCAACATAATTCCATACCCGGCAGCTTGTTTCAGGGATATTAATTTTAAGAATTCGCCTGTTCTACCTTTACATCCAATCAAAACCATTTACCGAGTAAGGGTGAGGTCCTGTATAGTTGCCTTACCTGCGGTGACAGTAACTTCTGCTCGTGGAAATCTTGTGCGCTTTGGAACAGTAAATACGGTTATTGTGTACGTGCCTGGCGGTATGTCTTCAATAGTGTAGGTTCCATCATCCTTTGCAACTACAAAACAAGTGTTTGGAGTAACAAAAACTCTTCCATCTTCAAACTTATGGATACTATCATGTAAGATATAAAGACCTGATTCAGATAAATTAAGGGTTTTGCTCTCACCCCTTTCTAGGTGACCTAGACTTATCGTCTTTTCGCCAACCGGTGGAATGACATAGGGTATGTGTGTTATTTCTTTAGTTTCAATACTGCGGATAACTAATGAAGAACCTTTTGGCATAGCAAGAAAAGATGGTTGGAACCCAGGGAGTTTTTTTGATAATACATCCAGTGTCATTTCTCCGGTTTCAGGCGATCCATCATAACCGCATGGGGTGCAGAGACCTTCTAGGTAGACGACTGTTCTCAAACGGTACTTTCTCTTAGTTCTGACGTGAATTGTTCCTTTAATACTACCACAGGGTTTCTTTTCCTTCTTTAGCACTACAACTGGTGGTTTCTCCTGCCGTTCCTTTTGTTTACGTACTTCAATCTGAGCCCGAATATTAAAACTCCCTGTTTGAATGGCAGTGAGAGACCTCTCTATGAAGTAGGTACCTTCTTCTTGTGTCTCGGCCGGTGTAATGTTTATAACCTGATAATTTCCTCCCTGCATATTTACTACCTCAGGGGTTTCATTCGTAAGTATAAGGGGTACTGGATTTTGTAAGCCTTTAAGCCCTGAGACCCTAACACCCAAAGTAGCGACTTCACCCTTATGCAGGGTTGTCCTATCAGCCGAAAGACTAACTTTAAGGTTGTTCATTTCACCTTTTGCAATTACATTAGCTTCTTTCACTTCAATCTCCGTAGGCCCAACCACATCCCTAGGGCTCTGAACCACAACCTTTCTAGGGGACTCTGCGAGTACCTCTACATCACTGCCCCCTATCTTCACAGCAGTGGTATCTATATCTCCATCAAATGGTCCGGACACCTCTATGGGTCTTCCTGCTTGTCCGACACTCGGAAGCTGAAAATCATCTGATGTAGGAACAGAAGGCGTCTCTATGGCAGGTGGTTTTGGCTGGACAGGTATTTGTGTCTTGGCCACAATCTTGCCCTTATTATCCTTGAGTATCAATGTCGTAACTCCACCAGCCAATCCCGCAGGAATAGCAACTCCCGTGAGCAATTTCGTTTTAACACTCGCCTCTTTTACTGTTTTGTCTTCAGCTTCAACTTCAACCACATAACCGTTTAACTCATCTGAGTTCCTCTCTCTTTCCTCCAAGGTAGTTCCTGAAGGTTCGACTATAACAGTTCCGGAAATTGTGTCTCCCGCTGCCATGTCATCGGGAAAGTTCACCTTAATTTTTCCCTCCGCAGTAGTAAAAGTTGTAGTATGAAGCCCCCAATTGGTCTCAGTTGTTGAAGAAACTTTATCATTAGAAAGTGCATCTTCTGGAAAATTAGTAATGTTTACTATGAAGAAAGTCAGTACTGAAACCAAGGGAATCATAAAGGTTTGTCTCAAATTTCTCATGCTAAGACACCCCCTTCTTTAAATTTTAATACTAAATATCCCATTAAAAACTTCAGTAATGTATAAAATCCTTTTAACCTCCTAGAAAGGGGCATACTAAAATTTAGATTTATAAATCTTGAGTTAGTAGTAAAGAGGCACAAAACGTTAATTAGCTGATTCTGGAAGTTGGAAAAAAACCTATATATAAATGAAGCAGCGGAATCTACTATCCTAATGAAAAGCAAAAAACTATGATTGAACCAAAAATGGGTTATCCCATATTAACCTACCCCCTTAACCTTACCCCAATCTTCATTTCTAAATAATACTATATTATTCTACAACTACGAATGTCAAGAAAAGGTATAGATTCACTACATATGAGACAAATAGGTGTACTGCCCCACCCCACATAGTCAAGATGCGTTTAAATTGGAATCCAAGCTCTAAACTAAAAAAGATTGAGATTTGTAAGAACGTGGATAGTAATGATTTTATCTGCCCTGCTTACTATTTATGCATCTACAAAAAATGATTACTCCATTCTTGCGAGCATTTTTCCAGTCTTAGTGTTCTGGTGATAGTAGACCCGTAGCCATTACTTGTATTTCTCTTGTGGGCATGAGGCTATAGTATAAAATTTATTCCGTATTAGGCATACTTTTCAATAATTTGTACTACAATATGCTGTTTGCTTTGAAAGTCATCGTAGAATTGTAGCTGGGCAATAGCCTTTTGTTTATTTTGTTCGTAGAGACTCGGGTAACGGAGTTTGTCGAGCGTAAAATATGACTCCTCAAAAGCATCAGTAATATAGCGAGCAGAAAGCTCCAATGTCATAAGTTCAATCCCATCTGGTATCTTCATCTTTTCATCTGTTGTTATAAAATTTGCTGTTTGAAAATAGCCACGAATCATGTGTTCAAAAATATTTATATTAAACGTGGTCCCTTTCACGTCTCCCTCTTCAGCACTATTACACCAACTTCTTACAGCATCGCCCAAATCTATAACAATTTTGTCTTTTCCTAACGTATCAAGGTCAAGGAGAGAAATCGCTTCTTCGCCATTTTTACTAAATCGTACATTGCTTATTTTTAAATCACCATGAATAACTCTATCTGGTAATGAATATGGAGTTGCATCAATTCGTTCATATACTTTTAGAATCTTGTCTGCGAGCGGGTGAAGTGTTTTGTGTTTTTCTGATGCATTAAACTGTTGAGTAGCTCTACAAAGTCTATTCATTATCGCTGGCGTATTATGAAAATCAGGTATTTTATGATGGAATGCATAGTTGACATTACTTAATGTATCATGGAACTTCCCGACAAGCCCAGCTGCTTGCTCTGCCAATTTTGGGCTCATCCCTTTTTCATATGTGATGCCGGGGATGTATGTGAGCATTCGCCAGCAATCTTCCTTTTCAACAATCCCGAGTTTATTATCTTTGGTCTTTATTAACCGTGGCGTAACAAATCCATTTTTTTCAAGGTGATATGTTATTGCATCAACGTCTTTTAACAATGTTGACTTAAATATTTTATGGAGTTTTTGGAGGATATATTTTTGGCGTGTGTATCTTGTATCGGCTTTTCCCAAAGTACGAATGAGGAATGTTTCATTGATACGTCCGTTGCCATAACGGGACACTTCTTCAATCTCACCAATATCAAAATTGCCCGCTATCTCAGCGATATTATTAAATTCTTTCTGGTTGCGGAGTTGACTATCCATGATTTATTCCCTCATCGAGTTTACCATCATGCAATTCCCATTCTCCTCGCTTATTTTTTCGCAGCCATACCCTCCCTCCTCGAAAACAATACCTTTTACGGAAATAGGGCTTAAAATGAAATCTATTACACCCTTATGATATTATATCCAAGATTCTAAATAAAAGTTGTAATTACTGTGAAGTAAATTACTGAAGCAGCATTTAACAAATTCTCATCTGTATTATTGTAATACTCTCCGCCTTAACCGGTGTGCGGTATCCATGTGCAGAGTGAAAGATTAAATAAAGGGAATCATCTTAGAATAGACTAGCCTAGTACTATACTGCTACTAAAACACTCCTAACCTACCCATATTATTATATAAATGAAGTGGGTGGTTGGGTGGACAAGGTTAGAACCTGTTTGATGTCTACCGGGGAGGTCATTTCCCCCTAGAATATCCAATATAGACAGCTAGTTAAGTAGGTTTTATGCTCCCCTTTTGTCATAAATCCAACTTAATCTATGGACCTGTTATAGGGAGGCAGGTCAGGGTGGATGAATAAAATGTGACTACGGAGGAGGTACTCGTTCCGGTAACAGCTGACGGACTAGCTTGCGTTTACCGCCTTCAATCTGGAGAATAGTTACTGATTTCCTGGGAATTCGGCTATCGGGAGTATAGCCCATCATTCCGGTAACCCCTTCGAACTCTCGGATTCCTGCTAGAGCATCGAGCACCTTAGCTGGATCCGAGCTTCCGGCTTCAGAAATGGCCATCATTAGCAGCCGGACTGTATCATAACCGAGGGCGGCAAAGGCATCCGGCATGTTTCCTTGATAGGCTTCGCTATAGGCTTTTCGGAAGGCAACTACCTTGGGATCGCCGTTGTCAGGTCCCAGGTAGGCATGCGTCGTGAAGAACACATTATTAATATCAGGGTGCTTCTGCCAAACATCCTCCGAGTCAAAGCCATCGCCTCCAAGGATAGGAGTCGAAAACCCTGCCTTTCTTAGGAGCCTTACTAACTTTAGAGCTTCACAGGGATCCGCCGCAGAAAGGAAAATGAAGTCAGCCTTCCGGAGACTTTGAATTGCCTGAATCAGATCATCGGGCTTATAACCCTTAACCGAAAGAACCTTGCCTCCACGCTGTTTGAAGCTGATCTGGAAATACCCTTGCAGCAGACGAGTGTATGACTTGTCCGTGTTGAATAGGATGGAAACCGTGCGGGCTCCCAAATCCCGGTATGCCCACTCGGCACCTGCTGCCGCCTGAACGTTGTCCCCAAAGCAGGAGAGAAATAGATACTTGGGAATCTGGGCAGGGAGTCGCGGGGACGTTGCTCCGGACGTCAAAAACAGCCTTTGGTTTGCTGCAGCTACAGGGGCTGCGGCAAGAACCATATCAGTGTCGGAAAGCCCCATCATTACGGACATCGTGGGAAATCGATTGAGCATATCTGCGGTTTTCTTTTCTACAACTGCAGGGTTACTCTCTCCATTCTCCAAGACCAATCTCAACGGTCGTCCCAGCACCCCCCCTTCTCGGTTCGCATCCTCAATAGCCATGCGGGCCCCACGCGAAGAGGGAACGTCCAGGTCGGCCTGTGATCCGCTCAGATTATAGATTGCACCCATCACTATGGGATTAGGTTTCTTAGGATGGTCAGCTTGAACACAGCTTAAGATCAGAAAACCCAAAACGAACTGAAAAGTTAGAAGAACCAAGTGAAAATTTCTACACATCACATAGCATCCTCACAAAATACCGAGTAGATCGCCTCTCTGTACGTCTCACCTTTTATCAATACCATATTAACTTGGAATTATGAAAAATGCTCCGATCCCTAGCCATTCTTATGACTTCCTAAATATAGGATTTTTGCTGTTAAAATCTAACTCATACTATGGTCCTATTAAAGGGGGGCAGGTCAGTGGTATGGACGATGGCTAATCAATCCATGTAAAACCCGGAACCTACGATGAGGGTTTCTTCACCTACATTCACTTTCTTGACATAGCTCTTTTTCTTCGAGGGCTTACTTTCTCCTGGTTTAGGAAATATATATTCTACCCACCCAGACCCTTTGGTTTTAGCTATTTCAATATACTCCTGTACGAAAGCTTTTCCATTGGCATCTTTGAAGTCTATAAGGGATTTCCCATCCAGTTCAGGATTGTAGGGATTTAGTAAGCCTTTTCCATTTATATCTAAAACGAAGATATAGGTATCTCCCTTAAGCCACTTACTGTCCTTCTTTCTAAATTCTGTAAAAGACTCCTTCCCCTTACTTTCCAATAAAGCGGCTGCCTCATCGACCAAAGCCTTAGTTTGTTTTGCCTCCTCAGATTGAGTTTCTTGTGATATAGAAAACTCTGGAGAAGAAAGCATTAAGGCTCCAAAAAGAAATATTAAAAGCCATAATGTTGTAAAAACAAGTAATCTTCTCATTATGTCTCACCTCCTTACGGTTACAAACATTTTAATTCATATTATGCTAAAAGATTATAGCTCTTGTCAACAATATCCTAAAAGTTGAGGTGAGTTGGAACTGTAGAAAGGGGTTAGAACCT
>SMWY01000117.1 GCA_004356555.1 Candidatus Dadabacteria bacterium | reverse complement strand
TTCTACCTCTTCAGTAATCTCAACGGTAGGTTCTTCGACGCTATCCGCTGTTTGAGTTTCGGGTTCCGTCTCCGCCTTATCCTGAGGGGTCTCCTCTTTATTTGGAGGCTCTTCTGTAATTTCTACCTCTTCAGTAATCTCAACGGTAGGTTCTTCGATGCTATCCTCTTTTTGAGTTTCGGGTTCTGTCTCCGCCTTATCCTGTGAGGTCTCCTCTTTATTTGGAGCCTCTTCTGTAATTTTTACCTCAACCTCTTTTTGAGTTTCGGGTTCCGTCTCCGCCTTATTTGCGGCCTCTTCCGTTATTCTTAGCGTAATGAATCTGAGGATATCGGTATTGTAGAAACTTAGATGTTTTTCTATCTCTGCACCGACGCCGGGTAATGCTTTAAATATCAATATATAGTAAATGCCTTTTTTATGATTTTGTATCTCGTATGCCAATCCCCTTTCAGCCCATTTATCGGCCTTTATAATCTCACCTTGATGTGCAGAAATGGAATCTTGGAGTTTTTGCTGAATTTTAGCCAGGTCTTCTTCTTGAATATCAGGCCTTGTGATGTAAAGCGTTTCGTAATAGTTTGGCGTTACTGCCATTTTTACTACCTCCTGTCTCGGTCGTTTGGGCCCTGATTGCTGTTTAATTATATGTGATCAGAGCGACAGATTATTTTACTTTGTAAAACATTGTCCACGGAAAAACCGAGTTGTTAACTTTATTTAAAGGGTGCGGTATTCATTCGCATTACCGCATCCTTTATTTATTTTCTTTCTTCAAATTAATAATGGTGCAATCACTAGGGATACAATTGCCATTAGCTTTATCAAAATGTTCATTGAAGGCCCTGACGTATCCTTAAATGGATCTCCAATTGTGTCTCCCACAACCGCTGCATGATGAGCATCAGATCCCTTTCCACCCAGATTGCCTTCTTCAATATATTTTTTAGCATTGTCCCAGGCACCGCCAGAGTTTGCCATCATAAGCGCAAGCATCACACCCGATACAATGGCTCCAGACAGAAAACCGCCTAAGCCTTCAGGACCAAGGATAAGCCCAATAACAAGAGGGGCTACGATAGCTATAACTCCGGGAATTATCATCTCTCTAAGTGAAGCGTCCGTACTTATAGCAATACATGTGGCATAATCAGGTTTTGCCTTTCCTTCAAGAAGTCCCGGAATATCCCTAAACTGTCTCCTTACCTCTTCTACCATCTTTTGTGCAGTTCTTCCAACAGCTCCCATTGTAAGAGCCGCAAGTAAAAACGGCAGGGTTCCTCCTAAGAGCAAGCCGGTAATGACATTACTATGAGTTAGGTCAATTGAATCTAACCCAACCGCTTTTGTATAGGCTGCAAAAAGAGCAAGTGCCGCAAGTGCAGCAGAACCAATTGCAAATCCTTTTCCGATAGCCGCTGTTGTGTTTCCAAGTGAGTCGAGTTTGTCTGTAATTTTTCTTACATCATCTCCAAGTTTTGCCATTTGCGTAATACCCCCGGCGTTGTCAGCTACAGGTCCGTAAGCATCTACCGACATGGTTATTCCAATAGTTGCAAGCATACTCACAGCGGCGATTCCTATTCCGTAGAGCCCGGCGAATGAATAGGAAACTCCAATTGCGATAGCTATTACTATCACAGGAGCTGTGGTGCTCATCATTCCCAATGATAGTCCTTCAATGATGTTTGTAGCAACTCCTGTTTGAGATGCTTCTGCAATTTTTCTAACGGGAGAGCCCGAAGTGTAGTATTCGGTTAATAGTCCGATTGCTATACCAGCTAATAATCCCAAAACAGCTGTTAGCCATATCCAGATTATATATCCGCCTATTCCGTCAACGAGACCTACTACTAAGAGCACTATCAGTGAAACTGCCAGGTAAATTCCTCCGGCATAGAAAGTGGCTCTTCTTAGTATGAGCTGCGGTTCTAGGTTTTTCATCCACTCAACGCTTTTAGATCCTATTATTGAGGAGAAGCTGCCAATCGCTATAAGAATTATTGGAATAGCCATATAAGCTATTGCATTCGTTCCCATACCAGCTGCTATTACCATTGTTGCGATAACGGCGCCGACATATGATTCAAAAAGGTCAGCCCCCATACCTGCAACGTCTCCAACGTTATCTCCAACATTATCTGCAATGGTAGCAGGATTTCTAGGATCATCTTCAGGGATGCCGGCTTCAACCTTACCTACCAGGTCTGCACCGACATCGGCACCCTTGGTGAATATACCGCCACCAATCCTTGCAAAGAGAGCAACTGTACTTGCGCCCATAGCAAATCCTCCGATCACTCCAGCGAAATTCTGAGCGAAAAATGCAAGTGCTGTTGGGTCATCTGGATTTGACGGGAGGCCGATTCCAAAAGTAAAGGCTATTGAAAGACCAAGTAGTCCTAAACCGGCTACGCATAATCCCATGACGTTTCCACCTTTGAACGCCACTGCCAGCGCTTTGCCTTGTCCCTCTGTAGCTGCGGCCTGGGCAGTTCTGACATTTGCTTTTGTTGCAGCTTTCATTCCGAAAAATCCTGCAAGTGCCGAACAAAAAGCGCCGCCTAAGTATGCGACTGCCGCTTTCCAGCCAATAAAGAAGCCAAGAAGTATAAAGACAATAATAACGAAAATTCCTATTATCCTGTATTCTCTTTTTAAGAAGACCATCGCTCCCTCATGTATTGAGGCAGAGATTTCTTTCATTTTGTCATTGCCTTCCGGAAGAGACTTTATCTCTCGATACACCAAATATGCGTATCCTAAGACAATAACACCTACTATGAGCCCAAATAGGACTGCTATTACTTCTCCCATTGTATTAAACCTCCTTTAATTAATGAGAATTTATTTGATCCAGGTTTTCCTGATTTTTAGATTTAACATTATATTTATTCATAGCTTCCTGAAGCCCGTTTTTAATAATCTCTGAAACTGCATCCGCCGCTGTGACTATTGAATCTTCTATCATAGTGCTTTCACTTTTGCTAAAGCCGGAAAGCACGTGATTAGTACCATCAGATTCCGCCCCAGGCTTTCCTATTCCAATTCTGACTCTAATAAAATCTTGGCTGCCCAAGAGTGATATAATTGATTTAATCCCATTGTTGCCAGCGCTTCCACCGCCGGGTTTTATCATTATCCTACCTAGCGATATATCCATTTCATCATGTATAACAATTAAATTTTCCTGAGGAATTTTATAGAAATCCGAGGCACTTGAAACTGCTTCCCCACTACGGTTCATATAAGTTTGCGGTTTTAACAGAAGTATCTTATTGCCTTCTACAAATCCTTCTCCGTAGAAACTTTGAAATTTTTTCTTTTTTATATCTACTCCAATCCTTTTCCCTAATTCATCGACAACTAAAAAACCGACGTTGTGTTTCGTCAGCGTGTATTCCTTCCCAGGATTCCCAAGTCCCACAATTAACATCATCCCAATTAACTACTCTCTTCGCTTCCTTCGTCTTTAGCTTCTTCTGGGGCAGCGTCCTCCGCAACTTCCTCGGCACCTTCTTCTAATTCAATTTCCTCTTCTTCTACAACAACTTCCTCCACCTTAGGTGCTAAGATAGTAACAATAGTTTCTTCATCGTCGTGGAGAATGGTTATCCCTTCTTCTGCCTCAAGAACATTTACATGTATTGAATGACCTACTTCAAGTTCAGCTACATCTACGGGAAATGAATTTGGTATATCAGTGGGCAGGCACTCAATATTTATCTCTCTTAATATTTCCTCTAAGATTCCACCTTCCTTAACCCCTATGGCCCTACCTTCTATTTTGACAGGCACACTAACTGTAATTTTCTTATTCATATCAAGAGCTTGGAAGTCAAAGTGAATAGGTTTACTTGTTAGGTAGTCATATTGAATTTCTCTAAGTAGCGATAATTTCTGAATATCTGCTTCTCCGTCTTTAACGTGTATCTCAAGCAGTGTGTTTTCACCGGCTTCTGTTGATAGTGCTTTTTTTAGCTCGGACGGGTTAATAACAAGTGAAATAGTCTCTGTTCCCTTACCATATAATACAGCGGGGATATTACCTTCTTTTCTAATTTCTCTGGCTCCGCTTTTACCCATTCTTTTTCTCTTTAATACATTTAATGTACTCTGTGCCATTTTTTAAGCTCCTTCCATATACACAACTTATTAGTTAAAAAGACTGCTTATGGATTCTCCTGTAGTTATTCTTTTTATTGCCTCACCAAGTAGGTTTGCAATAGTAAGTACTTTGATTTTATTACAATCTACCGCATCCTGAGTTGGGGGTATAGTATCTGTAATTATAACTTCCTCAAGTTCTGAATCTTTTATCCTCTCAATCGCACTTCCTGAAAGAACTCCGTGCGTACAACATAGAGACGCGCTCTTGGCACCTTCTCTCATGAGTGCTTTTGCTGCTTGTATTGCAGTTCCTGCTGTATCGACCAAATCGTCTACCAGAATTACAGACTTACCTTCTACATCACCTATCACATTCATTATTTCAGCTTCATTTGGATTAGGACGTCTTTTGTCTGTCATTGCGAGATCTGAATCAAGTATTTTTGCAAATGATCTGGCCCTTTCCATTCCTCCGGCGTCAGGTGATACGATAACAATATCGTCTTTATTAGTATTCTCTTTTATATATTGTATTAATATCGGAGAAGCATATATGTGATCAACAGGAATATTAAAAAACCCCTGAATCTGCCCCGCATGAAGATCTACAGTAACCACACGGCTGATGCCAGAAGTGGTTATAAGGTCAGCAATAAGTTTTGCCGTTATTGGAGCTCTAGGCTTTACTTTTCTATCTTGGCGGGCATAGCCATAATAAGGTATGACCGCAGTGACTGCTCTGGCAGAAGCCCTTTTTAAAGCATCTGTAAGAATAAGGAGTTCCATTATATGTTCATTGGTCGGAGGACAGGTGGACTGTATTACGAATACATGGGATCCGCGCACACTCTCAGAAATCTCAGTTGAAAGTTCCCCATCACTAAACCTTCTTATTTCCGCTTTTCCTAAAGGGACGCCCAAATATTTGCAGACAGCCTCGGCGAGGGGTGCATTTGAAGTCCCAGAGAAAATCTTAGTATTCTCCATTTGATCTCGTGTAAATAAAAATAGTAAATCACCATTGATGAAAACAAGGTATTATAAAAGACATAAATTATAATTCAAGATATATTAAGGAGTCACTGAAAAAATTAGTTTGACAGCAAAACCAACAAAAAAACAAAGAGATGTAATTATTTCGCATAGAATCGCCAGGATGGCAACGGTTGACGAATTGGGGAATCCTCTTATACTCCCGGTATGTTTTGTGTATGACGGCGGTTTTATTTATTCACCTATTGATAAAAAACCTAAACGTGTATCTGCGAATAAGCTCAAGAGAGTAAGAAACATTATTGACAATCCTAATATTTCTCTTGTAATTGATAAGTACGTTGAGAACTGGAACAAACTTTACTATGTTATTATTATAGGCGGTGCGGATGTGATTTATAGTGGGGAAGAGTATAAGAGATCGCTAAAAATTCTTACTGAGAAATATGATCAATACCGTAAAATGGGGTTAGAGTACTTAGGCGCCCCGGTTATAAAAATAACACCTGAGAAAATAATATCGTGGGGCGATTTGTAATTTTTAGAGTGCTCTTAATATCTCTTATCATTCTCGGCAATAGTCAAACGTGTATCGTTCGTTTATAAATTTGGGGATAAGAACCTCTATTAAAATCCGGAAACGGTAATATTATAGGGGTGACTTCTGAGAATAAAACAATGATTGAAGCCGGTGCAGGATATTCTAATATTGAAAATGGTGTTGAGGCTGCCGAGGCTGCTGCTAAGCAGGCAATGGACCAGGCAGGGATCACCAAGGCCGACTGGGCTCTGGTTTTTTGCACTTTTCCCCATAGAGCGAATTACCAGGAAATATTAAAAGTTATTTGCCTTGTTACTCAAACTAAAAATATTAGCGGATGCAGCGCCATAGGAGTTCTCTCTAATCATGGTGAAATAGAGGCACAGCCGGGCATTGTTGTTTTGGCGGTTTCTTCAAAAAAAATCCGCGCAAAACCCTTTGTTATTTATCAATTAGGTGCAGGGGGTATGAAAGCCGGAGAAGAAATAGGTGAGCTGCTGAGATCCTCTAAAAGCCCCAACTCTCTTCTTACCCTCTTGCCGGACCCGTTTCATATTCATCCTGAACTTCTTTTTAAAGGAATAGAATCCAAGCTTGGGGAGGTTCCGATAGTTGGTGCCACCGCGTCTGAGGATCCCAGAATTAATGACACTTTTGAGTTCTATGGGGATAGCGTTGCATCAGGGGCGGTTTCAGGATTATTGCTGGACGGAGAATTCTCTTATAAAGTCGATATTACGCAAGGATGTCAACTGGTGGGGGCCCCGTGTGTTATTACAAAGGCTAATAAGAATATAATATTGGAACTGGATGGGGAACCGGCTTTTCAAGTATTAAAGAAACGGATTCCAAGAGGGCTTTTACAGGATTCCGTGGATATTCTCCGCCTCCTATTCATAGCTTTTCCTCCCGATCCCGATCAAGAGAATATTATCGGAAGCGACTATCTTGTCAGAAATCTAATCGGAGTGGACCAGAAGTCAGGGTATGTGGCTGTTCCTCAGAATGTGAAGGAGGGCCAGATTGTTGCTTTTACATTGAGAAACCCTGAAATGGCAAGACAAGACCTTAAGCAAATGCTAGATAGAATTACTTCTAACCAAAATCCGGATAACTCATTTAAATTTGGAATATATTTTAATTGCTGCGCAAGGGGATCTTCTCTTTACGGTCATCAGGGTATTGATACCGCTTATATATCAAGCGTACTTGGTGAAGTCCCCTTTATAGGATTTTTCGGCAATTCTGAATTTGCCCCACTTCAGAACAAGAATCATATCTTTACTTATACCGGTGTGCTTGTTTTGTTCTCCGAATAATGAGTTGTATCTCAACCTTAGTATTTTAGCCTAGGGCCATTTTCTTGCTAGGGAATTAAATTTTAATAAAACTATGATTAATTAATATGCTTTAGGGCCCAAAATAACTATAGCGGGTTTAGAGTATGTATGATAATATTTAATGAGAGGTTGGGTACCGCTTTGCCAAATATGCCGAAGTGGCGGAATTTGGTAGACGCGCTGGACTCAGAATCCAGTGTGTTACAATTCAGCAAACCCCCTAAATACTGATAATCTAATGTTTAATGATGCTTACAACTTAACAGCATTTCCATATGTTCCGATATTTCCACCATCCATGCCCCAATTTCGTCTGAACCGGGCAATATTTGGGCAATAATAATTCCCGGATTTCAAAAGAATAGGGCTCCTCGCATAGATTTAATTCCCTCTGCTTGGTTTCGTGGATTGCATACTGAGCGCTCCCCAGGCTGGCGATTGCTACTATGAAAAGCCATATCCATATATTCATTTTTATTTTCTCCCGTTTACTCTTATTACTTTCTTAAGCTCTGTTAATTCCTTAAACAGCGGATAGTATTTAAAGCGTTTCAACTTTTCAATATCAATTTGGCTGACACTTTTTATCTTAAACTTTTCTATAATTAGAAAACCCATAAGAAAATCTATTGCCTCTACGGCTTGCTCATTCATCTTGGTCATTTCATTTCCTCCATGAAATATCTTTAGTGTCTATCAGCTCGTCTTTCTCTACAAAGGTTTCCTGAAAGGTTCCGTAATCAGAAGGGATGTAATTGTGTACTATTTTCCCAGTCCATAATTCAACCTTACATTCCACCTCGTTGCTTTCAGTTAAGCCGTCAATGGAACCCTCGAAACAGTCCCTCGCCTCGTCTTCGCTTACATCAACAAAAGTGTGCCTACAATTTTCTCTGCCCCTAACATCGTATTCAATTACAATGTAAGCAGGCACCATTGAATCCAGCCTTGCCTCTTCCTGCATTTCCATTCTTCTATCTTCGTCTTGCTGTCTATCTGTCATTTTGTTTTCTCCCGTTTGCTACGCCCTTGAACATCTGCATAAAAAATCCGGCGTCCGTTTCGTCATACTCTTGAACCACCTCGACGCCGCCTCAAGAGGGTTGCTGTTATAAAACAACTCCGAGAAAAAGACGACAGAGACATATCCAAGGCACGTATAATAGAACTGCTCGATATAGAAGAGCTGCTTAAAGAGTTACAGCACTTATGCGAAACTCCGAAGGATAATGCAGTTGCTAAAGCAGTTAAACAATTCCAGGAATTAGAGACGAAAATATTTGACATGAA